>JACMMM010000426.1 GCA_014379065.1 Saprospiraceae bacterium | reverse complement strand
CCAGATAAGCGGGTGAAGACCGATAGGAAGAATAAGCGTCCTGCCTGACCAATACTTGCAGCCTGCTGCATACCATACCTTTGGCGGAACACCTATATGATGAAAAAAAATTATAGTCCTTCAGATCCGTTGGCATTAGGTATTGAAATTGGTGGAACCAAAATTCAAGTCGGGATCGGTTCAGCAGAAGGAAAACTACTACTGCGAGGGAAGGTTCGAAAGCAGGTCGTTCGTGAGAATGGTGCTGATGGCATCCGTCGCGATATTATAGCTATGACAGAAGAGTTGTTAGAGTCTGAACAACTTAGACTGTCAAAAATCAACAAAATTGGTATTGGCTTCGGGGGCATCCTAGATACTAATCAAGGGATAATCCTAAAATCTTATCAAATTGATGGGTGGAATAATTTCCCATTAAAAGAATGGGCTGAGAAACAATGGGGAAAACCTGTATTCATTCAAAATGATGCAAGTACTGCTGGTCTCGCAGAGTCACTTCATGGTAATGGTCGCGGATACACACGAGTATTTTATATAACGCTAGGAAGTGGTGTTGGCGGAGGATGGATAATCAATGGAAAAATTGATGATGGACAGGGTTTTGGTACTGCCGAAATCGGACATACCTGGGTCCCAGACCCAGTGAGCGGAACACCAACCGAGTTGGAGCAAATATGTTCTGGTTGGTCAATTGGTCGCCGAGCACGCCTAGCCGCTTCAAACAAAAAAACTTTAATGAAGCAAATAGCAGGATCTTTGGATGGAATAGATGCAAAAGTAGTATATTTGGCTGCAGAGAAGGGAGATAAAATAGCCAATCGCATTCTAAGTGAAACATGCCAAACATTAGGCATAGCAATTAGCAACGTAATTGCCCTATTACATCCAGAACGTGTGATTTTGGGAGGTGGAGTATCGTTAATGGGATCACTCTTTTGGAATACATTAAAAAATGAAGTTAGACTAAGAACTATTCCGTCGTTTGTTTCACAAGTTGATGTCGTAAAGGCAAAATTAGAGGAGGATGTTGTAGTTATAGGGGCACTTTGTTTAGAATAAATGGCACAATTGCCCGGTTTAGCCTGGTTCAAGCTCCGCTCGGCGAGGGTTTTCACAGAGCGTTTCTGTCAGCCGAAATTCTTAATTTTTGTTAGGGCACATGAGCCGATTAGTGGCAAATGCCGGATGAGGAACAGCTAGCGATTTGATGTCAAGGCGTCGACGGCGAGATTTGTTGAGCCTGTAAAGTCCCGCGCAGCGGGACAATGTCGCCGCCGGGGATGAAGCGCCGAAGAGGCTTTATTTCAATCCGATTGGCCATTGGGGACAGGTACTACGCTAGGAATCACCCGTGAGAATCTATGAGATCATGTGCGATCTGTGCATGGCCTTTCTCGGCCTCATTTACATTGGTTTCCATTTTTTCGTAAAAGTCCTTTTCATCTGTAAAGACAAAATCAAAGGAGAAACGATTTTTTCGCTTAATATCCTTGAACATGCTGTATGCGGGTTGATTCGAATACACGATTACGGGCTTTTCAAAACTGGACAAGCTTGCATATAGCTCCTGAGGAACAGAGCCTCCCGAAAGGTCTGCGACAATGAATTTTGATAATGCCGCCATCGTGATCACCGTTTCGGTGTAATCAAGATTGTCCGGCCTGTCAAAATCAAAAAGCATCGGCGTGTAACCCCTTTTTTTGAACCAATCCATCAATTTATACAGGTGTTCGAGACCGCCATCCTTGAATTTACCGAGGAGCAACACTCCTTTTGAATTCAGGATATTGATCATTTTACGCAGGTTCTTGTGGCTCGAAAGGTAGTACACAAACTGCGCCATCTCAATATCATCCACCATCATGGGAATTTTTCCACTGGCAATGATGTCGGAATAAAGATCATATGATTTCTCAATCACTAATTTGGACTGTTTCATCTCAGGGCTTGTCTTCAAATCCCAGGCAGATAATCCATACACAACGGTTTCCCTAATCTCCTTGAGACGGAAATCCGCGTTTACAAGGTTAACACGATTGAGGTTGCAATTAACGAATGTGGCGCCATCGAAAGACGCATCAGTCAGGATTGTTTTATTAAATTTTGTATTAGTGAACACTGTGTTTGAAAAATCTGCTCGCGAAAAATCTCCCTCTTCAAAATGGCAGCCAACAACCTCCGCATCCCTAAAATTCAACCCTTCCGCAAATGCGTGAGAGATAGAGGCATTGGATAGATGTATTCCGCTGAAGTCCAGTTCGTTTCTCCCCTTGATTTGCATACCTCGTTTGTCGT
>JACMMM010000425.1 GCA_014379065.1 Saprospiraceae bacterium | reverse complement strand
CTTCGGCGGGTAAAAAGTCCAACTTACTCACGACCATGAAAAAACACAATTTCTCTGCGGGCCCTGCGGTATTGCCCGCTTCTGTGCTAAAAGAAGCCGGAAAAGCCGCCGTTAATTACGAGGGCATGGGCCTCAGCCTCCTCGAACTCTCCCACCGCGGCCCCGAATTCACTGCCATCATCGAAGAAGCCAATGCCCTCATGCGCGAAATCATTGGCCTGCCGGAAAATTACCATGTGCTTTGGCTCACAGGCGGCGCAAGCACCCAGTTCTTCATGGCGCCCATGAACTTGCTCAATGAAGACGAAACTGCCCTATATGTAAACACAGGCGTGTGGGCAGACAAGGCTATCAAAGAAGCAAAATACTTTGGCAATGTGCAAGTGATCGCCTCTTCAAAAGAACAGAACTACACGTCCATCCCCAAGGATTACAAAATTCCGAAAGCAGCAAAATACCTGCATTTAACAAGCAACAACACGATTTACGGGACTCAAATGCGCAAATTCCCCAAATCTCCCGTGCCGATTGTTTGCGATATGTCGTCCGATTTTTTGAGCCGCCCGTTCAATCCCGAACCCTTCGGACTCATCTACGCTGGCGCGCAAAAAAACCTGGGCCCGGCGGGCACTACCGTCGTCATTGTACGCGACGACATGCTCGGCACAGTGACCCGCAACCTGCCTTCGATGCTTGATTACCGCACGTTTGTAAATGAAAACTCGCTTTACAACACCCCGCCCGTTTTCCCCATTTATGTGAGCATGCTAACCTTGCGCTGGATCAAAAAAAGCGGTGGGCTCAAAGCCTTGCAGCGCAGAAACAAAGCCAAGGCCCTGCTCCTTTACGATGAAATTGACCGCAACCCGCTTTTCCGTGGCACAGTAGCCGTGGAAGACCGCTCACACATGAACATCTGTTTTGTGATGAACGAAAAGCATGCGGCTTTGGAAGGCGAGTTTGGAAAACTCTGTGAGGCCAATGGCATGATCGGGCTAAAAGGGCACCGTTTGGTGGGCGGCTTCCGGGCCAGCACATACAATGCTTTGCCGCAAAAAAGCGTGCAAGCCTTGGTGCAGCTGATGCGGGATTTTGCTGAACGCAAGGGGTAAATACTACGACAAAATTAAAACACTAAGGAACTAAGGGACACTAAGAAATCCTTTGAAAACTACAACCTTAGTGCCTAGAAAAAAACACATAGCAGAGAGCCTTAGTGTCCCTTAGTCTCTTAGTGTTTTCAAAAATACTCAATGTTTTTCCCGCGAAAAAGAACACTCAAAGGTCTTATCCATATCGAAGGCGTGGCACTTCCGGTACGCGTAGCGCTGGATTTGGCGAGCGGCCATTATTATAGTCTCTCGGCACGGCGCATCACATTGCGTTTGCCCATAACAGCGGGTGAGACCATGATTCGAGAATACCTCCATATTGTGCAGGGATGGGTAGTGCAACAGTTTGAAAAACAGCCTGATTATAGGGAAGCATACCTCGGCAAACAGTTTCAAAACGGCGATGTATTAGCAGTGGGTAATCGCCGTTACACGCTTACTTTGAATTTGAAAGACCGTGCCACGAGCACCGCCAAATTGGTCGGCGATACGATCTGTCTGGAGCTCAACGAAAAACTTAACTCCTGGCAGCGTACCCGTACAGCAAAAACCCTACTCTCGCGCATCGTTGCCAAAGACTTTCAGGCTGAAATATCACGACGCGTGGAAGAGATGAACGCGCAAACTTTCCGCCAACCCATCAAAAGCGTCAACCTGAAATACAACCATTCCAACTGGGGCTCTTGCTCCCGTTCGGGCAACGTGAACCTATCCACCCGACTGCTTTTTGCGCCCAAGCCGGTGCAGGATTATGTCATCCTGCACGAACTGGCGCATTTGATCGAAATGAACCATTCCGACCGTTTTTGGGCACTGGTGGAGCGTTTTATGCCGCATTACCCCGAAGCAGAAAAATGGCTAAAAGCGAACCGATCTAAATGTGACTTTTGATGCTGATTTGGTTATTGGGGGATTTGGTTATTTGTTGTACCAGAGCTTGGTATTTGTACCTGCCTTCAAGTAGCAAATACCAAGCTCTGGCACAACAAATAACCAAATCCCCCAATAACCAAATCAACAAAAATTATGAAGCCCGACATCTCTACCTCTGCCGACATCCGCAACCTCATTGATACCTTCTATACCAAGGTGCAAGCGGACGAGACGATTGGCTTTATTTTCAACGAAATAGCACAGGTGGATTGGTCGCAGCACCTCCCGGTGATGTACTCTTTTTGGGAGTTCATGCTACTTGGAATGCAAGATACCTATCGAGGGAACCCCATCCAGAAACACCTGGATTTACACAAAAAAATCCCGCTCAAAATTGAGTATTTCGACCGCTGGCTAAGCCTTTTTCAGGCTACAGTGGATGAGCTCTTTGAAGGCCCTACGGCCGAAAGCGCCAAATTCCGGGCTTATTCTATAGCAGAGGTTTGGAAGCCTAAGTTTGATGGGCCGTTTGCAGTGAAATGAACCCCCACCGCTCACAAAGCACGCAACACCACTTTCCGCACACTACTCCCACTCGCCGTTTTCAAAGCCACAAAATACATCCCAGCAGCCCAATTGCTCCCGTCGAACGAAAGCCGCTGGCGGCCACTTGTCAGCGATCTTTCCGTTTGTTCCAAGATCATTTTGCCTTCCAAATTAAAGATGTTAACCGCTACATCCTGACTTTTTTCCGATTGAATATCTAGGAAAAATACGCCCTCGGACGGATTTGGCAAGACGCTCCAGTTCAAATTTTGGGTAGAAGCTGCGTTGGCCGAAGTGTTTTCCAAAAGTCCGCTGCGCGGGCCGGTAAGCACGTTGATCATGAGTTCAACTTGACCTTTGCTGAACATATTCATGCAGGCCTCGCTTGAATAGTCCATGAAATTTTCCACGAGGTCGGGCACGTCGTCGTTGTAGAAAATCTCCACCTGCTCGCAGGAGTTCTTCGTCAAATTACAATCGAAATCTGATTGAGCGCTGGCATAAGGCGTGTCGTCCACTCCATCGCTTTGGGCGCAATCGTTGGGACCCAACAAGCCTCCATCGCCCCAAATATGGCGCAGGCCGAGGTAGTGACCGATTTCGTGGGTTGGGGTGCGTCCGGCGACCAACAGTGTGCCACCTGTAGCAGGGTTATCAATGGGATTGGGGTTGTTGCGACCGATCATGCGGTAGTCAATCACCACGCCGTCTTCGTCAGGATTGGGAGCGCCCGAGTCGGCAGGCCAGTTGCCCAAGCCGTTGGGCGGGAAGGCGAAGCCTAGGATTTGGCCAACCGGGATACCAAAAATGGTGGTGGGTTGGATTTTACACACCCATAGGTTGAGGTATTTTTCCGTGTCCCAGGCATCGGAGCCGCCTTGGCTGTCGTGTTTGAGTTCAGGCAGAATGGACGTACCAAAAAGGTCGAGTGCAAACAGTTGGCTGGTCTGAACCCGCACGATCTCAGCGAGTTGGAAATGGATGTCGGCGGCGCCGGCCACGGGCTGGAACAAAGGGCGAAGGTTGGCCGCGTCGGCATTGAGGTGGTTGAAATCCTCGTTGAGCACTTGAATTTGATTTTCGACCACACTGTCAGCAAGGTTTTCGGCGGGGGTGTTCCAGACCACATGCACAACGACTTTGATGGTCAGGGGCGAGCGTTCGGTTACAGCGCCTTTTTGCCTGGCTTGTTCAAAGGTTTGGTCAAAAGCGGCTTGTAAAGCGGGGTATTTTTCTCGCACCATGGTTGAAAAAACCTCGTTGCCGCACAAAATGCGGGGCTGGGAATTTTGTGCAAAAAGGACATTGCAGGAGCTGAGAGCGAGCAGGAGGGTCAAAATGTGTTTCATGGAAAAACGATTTTTGAATTTGGAATGAGGATGCAAACGTATGCTGAATTTTTCAACACCCAAAAGCTAACAGCCTCCTAGAGGAGCGGTCTGCGCCCGCCGTGAACAAAAGCCATCAATAATCGTATTATACGAGCGCAAAGCTTTTAAAACACTAAGGGACTAAGAGACACTAAGAGATTCGTACCCTAAATAAATTACCGCTTTTTGCCTCCAACAAACAACATGCGCGGAGCTTCTTAGTGCTCCTTAGTCCCTTAGTGTTTTAAAAGGCAATCCGGCACCCCAGCTTCAATAACCTATTTTTTTAATGACTCAAAAAGTCAAACATTCCACCAGTCAACTCCAGGTCCACTACCCCTTTTTCATCCCCCAACTCAATCGCCAGCGCGCCATCCGGGTGCTGTTGCCGCGCAATTATTGGAAAGACACTTCAAAGCGATTTCCAGTGCTTTACTTGCAAGACGGGCAAAACCTTTTCGACCCTTCCACCGCTGCTTTCCGGCATTGGAAACTCAAAGAATTCATGGCACGCCAACCCCTGAAACGTCAAGCCATTTTGGTCGGTATTGACCACGGGGGTATAGATCGGGGGCATGAGTATGCACCATACCAGCGCGGAAAAAGTGGAGGGCAGGGTGATGCTTACCTACAATTTGTTGAGCACACTTTGAAGCCTTTTATTGATCTTGAATACCGAACTTGGGCACACCGGGAAGCCACGGGCATTGTAGGAGCTTCCCTTGGCGGACTGATCGCTTTTTATGCCGGGATGCGCTACAGCCATGTTTTTGGGAAAGTCGGAGCTTTGTCGCCCTCGTTTTGGTTCAACCCGCAGGTGCTCGGGTTGGCAGGAAAAAGTGCTGGGCTCAAAAGCCAAATTTTTGTCAGCGGCAGCAAAACCGAGACGCGGAGCATGATGCCGATGCTTGAAAAAACCTATTGGGCCTTGAAAAATGGCGGCTATTCTGACGCGCAAATCCGCGTCGTGGCGCGTGACCGCGGCAGCCATTCGGAGGCGTTTTGGGCCCGGGAATTCAAGCCGATGTATGAGTGGTTGTTTCCGGTGACGGCGTTTTGAAGCAACTGCTTAGATTTGCAGGAAATAAGCGACTTCCATGGCTTTTGAAAAAATATCTGAGCGTGTCCGGCAACTGATTCAGGAAAACGACCAGCGAGCGGCGGCTGATTTGCTGATGCAAGCCTTTCGCGACAAAAACCTGCAACTTTTCAACATTGCGCTGGTGCAGCAGGCCAACATCAAAAAACTGGCCGACCAAAGTGCTGCAGGGATTCTCTCACCCGATGAGATCAATCGCGAGCAGGCAAAAACCAACGCTGCCCTGCTCCACCTTTCTGATGAACACGCCCGATTGTATGAAAGAGCTGCATCAGCGAAGAGCACTGGTTTGCCTCGGTGGGTACTTTTGGCTGGTGGTGCATTGGTGCTGGTCTTGGTAGGATGGCTGATGAAAAATGCCTTGGGGAGACCTGATTATCCAAAGACTTTTGACGTTGAAGTAATCCTGCATGATAAAGCCGGAGAAAATATCTCCATTGGAGAAGGCGAAGTCAACTTGCGTTTGGGTGAAGTCGAACTACAAAGCCGCCTTCCGCTGGATGCTTCCGGGAAGGCAACTTTTAAAGATTTGAGTGAAAAGTTTCGGGGAGATTCGGTACGCCTGTTGTACTTTCCGCCCAAAGCCCGGCGTTTCAACATTATCAACCAAAGTGCTGCAATACTCTCCGGTCAGCGTCAATCCATTCGTTTTGCCCTGGAGTTTTTACCAGACACCACCGTTTATGAAGGAGGTCTGCGCGACTCGAAAGGGCGGGCCATTTCGGAAGCCCAAATCACCATTGACGGCACCCTTCATGCCACCAGCGATGCAAAGGGTTATTTCAAGCTGGCAATCCCAAAAGCCAATGGCGCTTCTGCTTATTTTGAGATCGAAAAAAATGGCAAGCGCCTGTTAAAGCAGGACGTGACGATCTCATCCGGTTACCATGAAATTTCTATCCAATGAATACCCGTCTTTTTCTGTTGTTGTTCACGTTGACCAGCTGCACCGGCATTCTGTCGGCACAGACCAAAGTCCGCATTCGGGTGTTGGACGAAAATGACCAGCCGCTCAAATTCGTGCGCCTGACCCTTTCCGGCACTAGCTTGCCCATTGAAACACAGAGCAATGGCGAGTATAACCTAGAGTTCCCGCCCGGCAAAGTAGAGATTGTGTTCTACCCTCCCGCAGGTTATGAGCGCATCTCACCTCCCAATGGGGCGCTAGTGATGCCCGAAGACAAATCGCGCACGATTGATATTTGGCTGGCCCGCAAAGGCGTTGACAACCGGGAATTGGAGACGTTCGCGCGAGTTTTGAGCAAAAAAGAAGAGGAAAAAGCGCGGCTGAAAATTGAAAATGAGAAGATCAAGGCTCGTTTGGCCAAACTCGAATCTGAGCAGGGTAACACGAGGGCATTACGCGACAGCATCGAAACCATCGTCCGAAAAAATACGGGCAACGAGGCTGCTTTGGCTCGTGAAATCGGGGATTTAAAAGAAGCAGTCGGATTAAAGCAGCAACTTTTTTACAAGAAAATCTCAGGTGAACTGATTGTCTACACCGACCGACTTAAAGACCTCCGCGACGCGCTCCCCAGGGTGCGCGATGCCTTTATTGACAATCGCTCTATGGCCCGGTTTGACAAGATCATTGCTGCGTACAACATTGCGCGGGATTCCCTGCTTCAAAACCATCGAGGCCATTCGGAGATCGTGCGTGCCTTGTGGGGAGCACCTGCCGCTGATGCTCTGACCAAAGTGTACGAACAAACGCTGACAGCAGTCCACCAACAGACGGTTTTGCCGCTCAATACCAGCCTGCTCGATCAGTTCCGGGCAGTACGCGCTGAAGAAGTTCGCCCAGTTAAAGCGCGCAAAAAAGCAGAGAAATCTGCCAATCAGACGTTTGAAAAACTGAACATCCTAATCCCTTCCCTTGAATCGAACATTCGGGTGGTACTTTCCCAACTGGAAGCCGCCCTTCACCAAAATCATTGATCCGCCATGAAAAATAAATCTTTTTCACCAGCCCTTGTTGCACTCGTTTGCATGGTTTTTGTCTTTGAAAACTGCGAAGACAAGTGCGTCAACGATGTTTCTATTGATGCTGTACAACCCTATTCCAGCCCCGCAGGCTACGAAGTGCTGCTAAAAACAAGCGGGTTTTCTGACACGGTGAAAGTGGTTTTTGGACTGGTGGAGGCCATTTCAAAACCAGGTGGTCAGGCCGGTGAAATCATCGCCACAGTGCCGGATGGATTGCTGGGCAATGTTGAAATTAGTGTGGAGGAGGGGGATTGTATTGGGCGTTCAGCGGAGTTTGTGGTATCGGGTAGCTTGCCTGCGAATGTTCAGCCTTCTTTACATGAAATCATTGTGCCAATTCCTGCCGCTTCGATTCCAACCGATGGCATTGAAAACGATTGGACAAATGCCGATACTAAAAGTGTAAGGCAAGGGATTCATTTAAAGGGCGATATAGTTGCCGGAGTTTATGATTTGGCTGGCTCTTACGAGTTTTATGATGGTGACGATCCTTTCTTTAAAGATAACCCAGTGACTGGTACTGCAAATACCAATACAAATGTAATATATCTGGAAATAGACCGTAGCGCCAAAGTCGGTGGTTTCATAGAGCACTTTGATGGATCGTTTATTGAAAACCCAGATTTTTTACCCGTTAATCCTAATAGTAATAAACCTGCGATTCTGTTGGTCTCTCGTGAAACGGGGCGTCAACTGCTCTTATATTATCCTTGATAGTTTTTAACGCAATCCAATATACCGCGCCCCCACAGAAAGCGCTCCATAAGTTCCTTTTTCAACGCCTATTGTCTCATCAAAGACAGGCAAGCCCTGCCAGCCAAGGCTCAAACTCCATTGCGGGCCGAACACCCACTGTGCTCCGGCTCCCGCACTGTATAACCAGTTCACCTGCCGCAGCCCTCCTTTATAACGTTTTTCAAAACTGCTGAAATAGCCCGCGTTGACGAACACATACAAACGTTGGCCGTATTCCGTGGTCAATATGCGCCGAATGAGATAGGCATTTAGCGGCAATTCCCACGAAGTTTGCTTGCGGTCTTTATTGGAGATCCGCACTTGCGGGCTAACTTGTCCGACCACATACCAGCCTGCCGCAAAAAGCGTCGCGTAATTCCCCTGTACAGAAAAACGGGTACGGTCTTCTCCCAAAATAACCCGGTTATCTTGGGTGGAGACCGGGAAATACAAACTACTCTGGACCGTAAATTCGTAATGATCCAGAAACGGAACGTATCGTACGCGCAAGCCAACGGCAGACAGGGTGTGCGTGGCAAATCCAAATTCCGGTGTAGCGCCGAGTGCAGCAAATGGCGCAACTTCTGAGGCCGGGCCAAAACGCAGGTTGGAGAATGCCAGGTCCACTCCGGCGCTCAGACGGTTTTGGCGAGACATCCCTCGTTGGAATTGCAAAAAGTTGGTCAGTTGTGCCGCCCGGTATTCGTTGGCGTCATCTGTGCGATAAGTAACGAATGTGTTGAAAAGGCCGATTTCAGTCTGATTGTTGGCGATTACGGGTGTTAGCCCGGGGGCAATGGCCAAGCCGAGAGAGTCGTCCGAAGTGGTTTGGGCGAATACCAGAGTTGGGAGCGAAAGTGCGACCAGAAGCAGGAGGTTCTTCATCATATTGTTTTATTAAAAATTATTTCTCACAACACCACGACGACACAACACCGTGCCATTCAACAAAATAAACGTTGTGTCGTCGTGGCGTTGTGTGAAACTATGAGGCGTTGTGTGAAACTATTTTGTCTACATACTTAAATCGAAAAAGCGCCCAATCAGTTTTTATCAACCAATTTACCGCGAGCATTGGCCAATCCTCGCCCCCAAGCCGCAATTTCCTCAATCATCGGCAGCATCGTTTTGCCAAAATCGGTAAGCGCGTACTCCACACGCGGCGGCACTTCGGCATAAATCGTGCGGCTCACGATACCGTCCGATTCCAATTCTTTCAACTGCAACGAAAGCATTTTTTCGGTGATCTGCGGTATTTGTCGGTTGAGTTCGCTGAAACGGCGAGGTTCCTTCCGAAGATACCAAAGGATCACCGTTTTCCACTTTCCACTGATGTAACTCATCGTGATATCCAGGGCGCAATGGTAGATTTTGCCCTCCATTTCGATGCGCATTTCTTTCCCTTCGATAATCATTTCATTTTTTTTTAAAAACTTTGTACGTCAACAGATTGATTGTCAACAATTACGTCAAAAACGAAAGCATACTGTCAAATTTGACAGTACTTGCATAAAGTAAAGTAACCCGTCAATTTTGCAGCAAGTTTACTGGAAACAGTATCCAAACTCAAAATCTTGAACCGTTAAATTTTTAAGCAACATGAATATCGCAGTATTTGGCACCGGCTCAGTCGGTCAGGCATTGGCCAATCGTTTGGCTGAATTATCCCACCAAGTAGTTATCGGCACCCGCAACGTGGAAAACGCTTTGGCGAAAACCAAACCTGACGGAATGGGCACACCCCCGGTTAGTGTGTTTTTGGAAAGCCACCCTTCGATCTCGCTGCACACTTTTGCCGACGCAGCAAAGGACGCATCAGTGATCGTTCTCGCTACCATGGGCCACGGAGCAAAGGAAGCCCTCTCAGCGGCAGGAAACCTCGATGGGAAAATTATCCTAGACATTACCAACCCGCTTGATTTTAGCAAAGGTGGATTGCCCACACTTTTTGCCAGCAACGACACTTCGCTGGGCGAGCAATTGCAGACGGCATTTCCGACAGCCCATTTTGTGAAATCGCTCAATACCATGTACAACGGCCTCATGGTCAATCCACGCGCACTGGGCGAAGACAGCACCGTTTTTGTAAGCGGCAATGAGGCAGACGCCAAAGCGGTTGTGACAGGAATTTTGAAAGAATTTGGCTGGAAAGATTCGGAAATCCTCGATTTGGGCGACATCACCACGGCACGTGGCACGGAAAGTTTGTTGCCGGTTTGGCTGCGGGTTTATTCCGCTACGAAGAATGGTTTTTTCAATTTTAAAGTGGCAACGGGGAAATAAGCGAAATTAGATTTCACGCAACGACACAACGCCCCTCGCTGCGGCGTTGCGTGAAATAATTCCTATCTCCTTATCACCTTAAAAGCAATATCGCGCCCATGTCCCTGCATAATGGCCAGGTTGATCCACGAAAGCGCAAACTGTTCTAGCAGCGCCACCTTGTCTTGGCCGCCAAAATCCCAGCATGCTCCAAAACCAGCGTCAAGAGCCAGTTGACGGGCTACGGATCTTGCTTTTTCAGAACTTCCGGCCATGAACATGTCGAGCGCCACATCTCCGTACTTGGGGTTGGCCATGTTTTCAAAGCCAGTGGTATTAAAGCATTTGACCACTCCGCCTTTTGTTTTTTCTGACAAGGCATGAAAAACCGTGGCAAACGGCTCAGGCTTTTGGCGCACGGCATTGGTGGCGTCTATCAGTACTTTTCCCGACACATCGCCCATTTCAGCGATGACGTCGAAAATGGCCGTGGGCGGGATGGCGATCAACACGACATCACATTGTTTTACCGCTGAAGCAACGCTGGTGAAGCGGTCTTCTCCAATTTTGGTGGCCAGCGTGATGTTTTTGTCAGAGAGCGGAAATTTTGCGCCCACGAGCACGGTGTGCCCTGCTTTTACCCATTGTTGGGCCAGTGCCCCTCCGACGTTGCCGGAACCGATGATGGCGATTTTGTGCATTGAAGGTGAGGGTTGAGAATGTTGAGGGTTGAGAAGTTGAGGGTTGAGAAGTTGAGGGTTGAGAAGTTGAGAATGTTGAGGGGTAGAGCTGCGGTATTGTCCGCTTTATTTTATCACGATTTCCCTTCCTAGAAATTTTCCGAAACGGGCTGCTGCATTTTCTATTCCCTCCCTTTCGGCGGGACTAACATCCTTGAAAAATTGATGTTCAATCACCATCGTATTTTTCTTTTCTGTCCGGCTCCACACACCCACCACACGGCCATTCACCACCACAATGGGTTTGAAAATGCCATTGCCCGTAATGGCCTGCGTTGTTTGGGAAGGGTCGAGCGATGCCCCGCGTTCTTTGTAACTGACCATGAATTCGTCAAATGCCGGGAGCAAATGCACCGAAGGCTCCAGCTCGGCGGGCAGGTCTAAATCTTTTGGCATCCAGTAAGTTAGATGGTCCAATGGCACTGAAATGAAATCCGATTTAATCATTTCAAGGGCCGCCCGTGCGTCGCCGACTTTAAGGCCCGACCACCAGGTAAAATCCTGTATCGTGGCAGGCGCATGGCTCGTAAAATAACGTCGGGCGAGTTCCGCCAGGGCCTCTTCGCGTTCGAGCATTCGGCTGGGCGGGATGCGCTCGTCGAGCAGGGCATAAGTTTGTTCTTTGCCGCGTCGGCTGCCATTGCACACCAGTAATTCCGTTTCGGCACGAAACATAATGTGTGCCATTCTGTACGAATTGGTCATAATCCCAGCCTGTTCGATCGCTTCCGCCAATTCCTTTCGGGTACGCTGGCGACCGCCCTCCAGTGTTTTTGCAATCACCTCGTTGGTGCGATGGAAAGTGGCTAAATCCAGCCCCAAATCGCGCTCTCTGGCAATACTTTGCATTACAATCTGTGGTGCAGTGAGCCGCATCATCCAACGGACATCTGGGGCGGCTACAAAATGCCAGGTAGGGCGCAATATATGCGTCCGTACGATGCTGCCCGCATCAATGGCCTGTTCAATGGTTTGGTCTGTGGCATCGGGCAAGCGAAGGCCGACGGCCCATTTGGCATGGGTGTATTCCTGCGCCTGTTTGGCGCCGTGCCAAGCCACAATTTCCTGGGGCGTGGAAAATTTGCTGCGGGCGATCTGTTGGTTTTGAAGGCGCAAATGGGCGATGGTGGCGGGTGTTAGCATAATGGCGCAAATTACCGAAATTTGTCCCATGATACACAAAGCAACTCCTTCCGATTTTCAATTCATCTACGGGCTGTATTTTCATCCCGACATCAATCCGTTTTTGCTCTACGAACAAATGGTTGCGCCTGACTTTCAGCCCATTTTTCAAGATTTGTTGGAAAAAGACATTCTGTGTGTATTTGAGCACGAGGGCCATAAGGCAGGAATGTTCAAACTGGCGCCGCTCACCCACCGCACCGACCATATCGCCTACCTCGGCGGTGTAGCCATTCACCCCGATTTTGCAGGGAAAGGGCTGGGGGAGCAAATGATACGTGAAATCCTGGCATTTGGAAAACAGTCAGGCTTTCTTCGCATCGAATTAAGCACTGCCACCATCAACGAACGCGCCATCCGGCTCTACGAAAAAACAGGCTTCCAAAAAGAAGGCGTGCTGCGGCGTTACACCCACCTGAAAAGCGAAGGCCGTTTTTTGGACGAGGTACTAATGTCCTGTTTATTGGATTGATGCATTACTTTTGGACTTTGGATTTTGGATGTTAGACATTGGACATTGGACTTTAGAAAGCCCAAAGCCCAAAGCCCAAAGCCCAAAGTCCAAGGTCCAATATGCATTGTCCAACGTCCAAAGTCCAACATCCATCGTCCACATCCAAAAGTAATGGAATCCATCGCCGACTATTTCGCCAACATCCCCTCCTCGCACCGCAGCGCGATTTTGCTGGGTGGGCTCACTTTTTTCCTCTTGCTCGAAAGTGGACTCCCATACTACCGCGCCCAGTATAAAAAAGCCGCCCACACGGGCATCAATCTCTTTTTCACCTTCACCACCGTGCTGGTCAATTTTATGATGGCCTTCATTCTGCTGCGCACGGCTGATTGGGTGGCCGCAGAAAAAATAGGCATACTCCAATGGATGCCCAAGATGCCGCTCTGGCTATTTTTTATCGTTGGATTGCTCTTACTGGACCTTGTGGGCGCCTACTTTATTCATTGGATAGAGCATCGGGTAAAATGGATGTGGCGTTTCCATCTGGTACATCACACCGACCCAAATGTGGACACCACCACAGCCAACCGCCACCATCCGGGCGAGAGCGTTTTCCGTTTTGTTTTTACGACACTGGGGATCATTGTAGTGGGCGCGCCGATTGGTCTGGTCTTTATGTATCAATCGCTTTCTTTGGTTTTTACCCAGTTCAACCATGCTAATATTCAATTCCCAAAATGGCTGGATGATGCTTTGAGCTGGTTCATCGTCACCCCTGGGATGCACCGCGTACACCATCATTACACCTTACCCTACACCGATACCAACTTCGGCAACATCTTCTCGGTTTGGGACCGTTTGTTCGGCACCTTCGCCAAAGTGGACAACGACAAACTCGTGTTCGGCATTGACACCCACCCAGACCCAAAAGAACATTCCAATATGTGGGAATTGCTGAAACTGCCTTTTTTGAAATACCGCCCTCCTGTGGGGGCTAAATTCGATGATTGATAGAAGGAGTACTATTCCCCATGAAAAAAGTCATTTTTCTAGATATTGATGGCGTCGTACAGCCTTATGCATCCATGAATCAGCGCGGAAATCAGGATGCTGTGGCCTTGCGAAAACGTTTATCCGTTCACCTAAATCCTGATATCGCGGCTTTACCCGCCCCTACGGTGCGCGCTGTATATGAAGATTGGCACAAGCCCTCTTTGGAGCACCTGCTTACCTTGCTACGCCGACACGAGGCCGTCATCATTATTTCTTCTTCTTGGCGTGAATGCGAAACACTTCACACGCTCCGCACCATTTTTAGCATTCAAGGCTTGGATACTTATGTCGCGGGAACTACGCCCATTTTGGAGCACAGGGTAACCGAGATCTCCGCTTTTCTTGCACAAAACCCTGCTATTGAGCAGTTTGTAATTTTTGATGACGACGAATTCTACAAACTTGGCGAGTATTTTCCTGACAATTTTGTCCACTGTCCCGATCAAATCGGAGATGCCCAATTTCACCGGGCGAGTCAGATTCTCGCTGGAAGCACACCATTGAAGCAGGGTTGAGGCGCACTTTTAAGAATAGAGATAGGCTTTCGATTGACGATTAATAGATTACAATCATGTAATCTATTAATCATCATTCAAAAAAACATCCTTGCTAAGTTGACTGTACCAGCCTAGATGCCTCCACCCGAATATTTTCGAGCGTATTTTATTTTCCTAAACAAATAATGCTACCTTCGCGCCCGCTTTTGAAAAAGCGAGGGGCAACGGCTTCGCCCCGAAGTGAAGTCGACTAAAAGGTTCACGCCAAAAAAACTCCCCGTTCCGTCCACCAAGCGGTTGAAAACCAAACATTTTACTATGTTAGAAGAAGAAAAAGATCCAATTCAAGAGTCTACTGAAACGCCGGAAACAGTAGTGGATTCGCCCGCTGATTCATCCGCAGAAGTTTCAACGGAGGCAGAAGTCGTTGCGGAGGAGGAAGTCGTTGCGGAGGAGGAAGCAACTCCGGAATCGGAAACAGAGGTTGAGGCATTAACGGAAGAAGATGCCCCTGCCATAGAAGCAGTAGAAGAAGATGCTCCAGTAATCGAAGAAGATGCCCCTGCCGTAGAAGCGGCGGAAGAAGCTGCTCCAGTTATGGAAGAAGAAGCCCCTGCCGTAGAGGCTGTGGAGGAGGCCGCTCCAGCAATGGAAGAAGAAGCCCCTGCCGTAGAAGCCGTGGAAGAGGCCGCTCCTGTAATGGAAGAAGCCCCTGCCGTAGAAGCAGTAGAAGAGGCCGCTCCAGCAATGGAAGAAGAAGCCCCTGCCGTAGAAGCAGTGGAAGAGGCCGCTCCAGTAATGGAAGAAGCCCCTGTCGTAGAAGCTGTAGATTTATCCGCCGAAGTCTCAACGAAGGAGGAAGAGGCTGCTCCAGTAATGGAAGAAGAAGCCCCTGCTGTAGAAGCAGCAGGAGAATCCGCTCCGGCAGCGGATTCATCCGCCGAAGTCTCGACGAAGGCGGAAGAAGAAGAATCTTCAAAGAAAAGAACCCGCAGCACCAAAGTAAGCGCTTCCGATGAAGCAGTGGAAGCAATGCCAACAGCGGGAGCATACGGCAAACGCCCGGCTGCCAACGCTGAAGAGGAAGAAGACGACGATGTACTTCCCCTGCTTGACACGCTTGCAGCCGACACAGCATTCGACGATTTCAACTGGAATCTGGATAAGCGTGGCGCCATTGTTTATACCCAACAAGAAAGGGTAACAATGCTCAAGTCTTACGACGCTGCATTGCACCAAATTGAAGAAAACCAAGTCATCAAAGGTCGCGTGAGCTCTATCAGCGGTGGCGACGTGGTGCTCGACATCAACTACAAAAGCGACGGCCTCATCGCACTGAGCGAATTCCGCGACACCCCTAATCTCGCTCCTGGCGATGATGTGGAGGTGTTCGTTGAAAGCCAAGAGGACAGCCAAGGTCAACTCGGCCTTTCCCGCCGCAAAGCAAAAATCCTCCGCGCTTGGGAAAGCATTGTGGATTCGTTCAAAAACGGCACGATCATCCGCGGTTCGGTTATCAGCAAAACCAAAGGTGGTCTTATCGTGGACTGCAACGGTCTCGAAACCTTCCTCCCCGGCTCACAAATTGACATCAAACCCGTGTTGGACTATGACCAGTACGTGGGCAAAATGATGGAGTTCAACGTAGTGAAAGTCAACGAGCAAATCAAAAACGCCGTGGTAAGCCACAAAGCGTTGATTGAAAGCGATTTGGCTGAACAACGCGAACAAATCCTCGGCAGCCTCGAAAAAGGCCAGGTGCTTGAAGGTATCGTGAAGAACATCACCGATTTCGGTGCGTTCCTCGACCTCGGCGGCGTAGACGGTTTGCTTTACATCACCGACATCTCTTGGGGCCGTATCAACCACCCAACCGACGTACTTGCGCTCAACCAACGTATCAACGTGGTAGTGCTCGATTTCGACGAACAGAAGAAGCGTATCAGCCTCGGCCTCAAACAACTCACCCCACACCCGTGGGAAGTGTTGTCACAAGAGGTCGGCGAAGGCTCTACCGTTACCGGCAAAGTGGTCAACATCGAAGATTACGGCGCATTTGTGGAAATCCAGCCCGGCGTAGAAGGTCTGATCCACGTGAGCGAAATCACTTGGGGCAACCAAACGGTTCACGCCAAGGAATTCTTCAAAATGGGTCAGGAAGTGGAAGCCAAAGTGGTCAGCATTGACCGTGGCGACCGCAAAATGTCCCTCTCTGTGAAGCAGTTGACCAACGACCCTTGGAGCGATATCGAAAGCCGCTTCCCAGTGGGCAGCCGCCACGATGGCATCGTGAAAAACATTACCAACTACGGCATCTTCGTCGAATTCGGCGACGGCGTAGGCGGCATGGTACACATAAGCGACCTTTCCTGGACCAAGCGTTACGCCCACCCAAGCGAGTTCACCAAGCCTGGTGCTCCGCTCGAAGTTGTAGTGCTCAATATTGACAATGAAAAGCGTCAAATCAGCCTTGGCCATAAGCAAATCATGGAAAACCCTTGGGATGCTTTCGACAGCGTGTTCCCCGTGGGTTCTTACCACGAGGCTACCGTGCTGAAACGCGACGACAAGGGTGCTACCTTCCAAATGCCACAAGGCATCGAAGCGTTTGCTCCTGCCAAACATATTCGCAAGGATGATGGCTCATTGCTCGACGCTGGTGAAACGGTCACGGTGAAGGTCATCGAATTCAACAAAGATGACCGTCGCCTGCTCGTTTCGCACACGCGCTACCTCGAAGATTTGAAGTACAAAGCCGAAGCAGCCGTGAAAGCCGAGCGCGTCAAAGAAGAAGGCGAAAACCAAGCCGCCATCG
>JACMMM010000424.1 GCA_014379065.1 Saprospiraceae bacterium | reverse complement strand
CATACGCTCTTGCTCCTCGTCCCAAAGTTTGTTGAACATACAACGCAAACTTTGGATGAACGTGATCTTGTTTGCCACCTGATCCATAATGGGGTTTTCGTGGTGGCAACGAGCCAGTTCGTAGTTGGGTACCAAGGGATTAAGGTGGTGAATGTGGTGGTAACCGATATTGCCCGTCAACCAGTGAAACATCTTTGGAAGGTTGTAAAAAGTGCTACCCTGTACTGCGGCGCGGATGTAGTCCCACTTGTCTTTCCACTCTTTGTACGCCGTCTCGTGCTGGTGCTGCACATAAAAAAACCAGATCGCGATGATGGAGAAAAACAGCAAAATGGGCAGGTGAACCAACAAAAACGCTTTGTAGCCCAGCAACAAAATAAGGCCGACATGCAAGCCAATCAAAAGCAGGTTGTGCTTCCATAAGGCGCGGTGGGCGTGTTCCCAACCTTTCAGCCGAATCAGCGGGAATCGGTTTTGGATAAGCAAGTACCAAGCCGGGCCAATGACAAACAGCACAGGGAAACTGCGGAAAAGCGCATAATGAAGCTTCTTCCAACGTGACAAGGCTTTAAACTCGTTGACAGTCAGCAAGTTAATGTCGCCAATGTCGCGGTGCTCCCAGAGGATGCCGTTGTGGCCGTGATGGAAGTTGTGGCTTTTGGCCCAATAGCGGTAAGGCATGAAACTGATCATGCTGCAAATCTCACCGATAAAGTCGTTGGCTTTTCGGTTGCCAGTGAAAGACTGGTGACCACAATCGTGTTGGATAATGAAAATCCGAACCAGGAAGAACGCGTTGACGGCAGCCAGGGGCAAAACGAGCCAAAAAGAAACGTCGAGCAAAAAATACATCGCCACCCAAATAGCCACAAAGGGCAAAAATGAGTTGAGGATCTGGATGACGGCCTTGCGTGTATCTGGCAGTTGGTACGATTTGACGATGGAGGGGAGTTGTTTCAGAATGGTTGGGTCGTACTGTTGTTTTATATATCCCATTGAAAATCAAAAAATTACTTGTTCAAACAAAGGTGGCCGGGTTCTGTTCTTGGGTAAATCCCAACGCTTTGTTATACCGGCCTTTCTGAAAAACGGCACAAAGTCCGATTTTTCGGCGACTCCCTGTATACGCTCTGGTCGAATTTTCAAATGCCGATGATCCTGCGCAACAAATTTTCATCCACTGCTCCCCCCGCAAAATCGTCAAATGCCCGCTCCGTCACCTTAATGATATGGCTGGCGATAAAGGGCGCTCCTTCCCTTGCTCCCTGTTCTGAGTCCTTGATGCAACACTCCCATTCCAGAACCGCCCAGCCCTTGTAGCCATATTGAGCCAATTTGGAGAAAATGGACTTGAAATCCACCTGCCCATCGCCCGTAGAGCGAAAGCGACCGGGACGGTCTACCCAATCTTGAAATCCGCCGTATACGCCGCTGCGGCCCGTTGGGTTGAACTCTGCATCTTTGACATGGAACATCTTGATACGCTCGTGGTAGAGGTCAATATATTGCAGATAATCAAGTTGTTGCAATACAAAATGGGAGGGGTCGTAAAGGATATTGCAGCGCGGGTGATTGCCCGTGGCGGCTAGGAAACGCTCAAAAGTAGCGCCATCATGGAGGTCTTCTCCGGGGTGGATTTCGTAACAAACATCCACGCCGCAGGTATCAAAAACGTCTAAAATCGGTTTCCAGCGAGCGGCCAATTCTTTGAAACCAGCCTCTACCAATCCTTGTGGGCGCTGGGGCCAGGGATAAACGGTATGCCAGATCAGCGCGCCTGAAAAGGTGGCGTGGGCATTTAGTCCCAAGTTTTGACTCGCCTTTGCCGCGTTTTTCAAGGTTTGAGTGGCCCATTCAGTACGGGCTTTTGGATTGCCGCGCAGATGTTCGGGCGCGAAGGAATCGAACATCAGATCGTAGGCCGGGTGTACGGCCACGAGCTGACCTTGCAGGTGGGTGCTGAGTTCGGAGATTTTCACCCCACAGGCTTCGACGCGACCGCGCAAATCATCGCAATATCCTTTGCTGGTAGCAGCATTTTCGAGGTCAATAAGCCTCGAATCCCAGGTGGGGATTTGCACCCCAACGTAGCCGAGCGAGGCGGCCCAACGGCAAATGCTTTCGAGGGAATTGAAGGGGGCGGTCTCGCCCATGAATTGTGCTAGAAAAATGGCTGGACCTTGCATGGTAAGTGGTGACTGGTGATTCGTGGATGTGTTGATTTGTGGATATGCTGCGCAAAAATGCCGCGATTTTTACTTTTGCAGAAACATTTCGCAGCCATGTCCGAAAACACCAGCATTCTCCCCAAAACTATAGAGAAATCAATCCCACCCGTAATTTACGCGGTGATTTCCAATGCGCTACAAGTGTATGGAATCTTGGTACTGGGCTGGCATTTTTTCCCGATACTATATATGTGGTGGTGGGAAGAGTTGGTATTGAGCACATTCGGTGTGCTGAAATTACGCCGTTTGCGGCTCTTTCTCTTGCAAAAACAAAGCGAACCGGAGGTGCGGGAAGGGGAAAGTTCGGCGCGTGGGCGGTTCTTTTTGCTGTTCGTTTATTTTGTTTTTGTGGTGGTAATGGCGGGCTTCATGTTTGCCCCTCGGGAAAGTTATATTGAGAATATCATCACGCTTGTTTTTCGCAACAATGTCTTCAACCTAAACCTTTTATTATTCATCGGGATGCAGGCTTGGATCTATTGGCGAGATTTTTACCAAAACCAAAATTTTGAAACAACTGATGTCGGCGAATTGCGCACTACCTTCGATTTGCGGAGCAGTGTCATCCACGTTGGGCTGCTGGCTGGAGCAGTCGTGTCTTTTCTTTTGCAGAAATATGGTCTTTATAAAACTGAGCATGCCTTTATGTTTGGCTTTATGGCGGTAAAAACGCTGGTCGAGCTTTGGGCCGCGTTGCGGCGAAAGCAATAGCCCCCGCATAAATTACCCTAGGTGTTTTCAAAACCAATTCGTAAACCTCGTAGGTTCAAAAACCTACGAGGTTTCGCAGAATCCACGTATAAACATACCCTCCCATGGAATGGTTAATAGTACTGATTTTCATCGTTGGCTACGCCGCCATTGCCTTTGAACACGGCATAAAGGTCAACAAAGCCGCCAGCGCACTCATTACTGGTGTGCTTTGCTGGACGGTTTATGTCCTCTCTGAGGCGGACAAAGACTTGGTTTCCACCCAATTGGCTGAACATCTTTCCACCATTTCGGGCATCTTGTTTTTTCTGCTCGGCGCAATGGTCATTGTGGAATTGATAGACGCTCACGACGGCTTCGATCTCGTGACTAAGCGCATAAGTACTACTGACAAACGGCGGCTTTTGTGGCTAACATGTTTTATCGCTTTTTTCCTTTCGGCCATTCTCGACAACCTCACTACCACCATCGTGATGGTCAGCCTGATACGCAAAATTGTAGCCGACCGCGAGGATCGCCTTTTGCTGGTGGGCATGATCGTGATTGCTGCAAACGCAGGCGGAGCCTGGTCGCCGCTTGGTGATGTGACCACCACCATGCTTTGGATTGGCGGGCAAATCACGGCCTTGAACATCATGAAAATGCTCTTCCTCCCCAGTCTGGTTTGTTTGCTCGTGCCGCTCCTGATACTTTCCCGAAAAATGAAGGGCAACGTGCAAACGCCTGAAAAAGAGGAGGATGGGCCTTGGAATTCTACCCCTTTTGAGCGCAATGCAGTATTTGCCCTTGGGATTGGCGCTTTGCTTTTTGTGCCAATTTTCAAAACCATCACGCACCTGCCGCCTTACATGGGGATGCTGTTTGGGCTCGGTGTCATGTGGGTGCTTACAGAACTTATCCACGGCAAAAAAGATGAGGCCGAAAAAGGCCTCCTTTCTGTGAACCACGCCTTGCGCAAGATTGATACGCCGAGCATCTTGTTTTTTCTGGGGATTCTGATCGCCATCACCGCGCTCGAAAGTGTGGGGACGTTGCACCATTTGGCAGGCTGGCTCGACCGTTCGGTGGGGAATGTCACGGCCATCGGTGTGCTCATTGGCTTCATCTCGGCGATAGTGGACAATGTCCCTTTGGTTGCTGCCTCACAAGGAATGTACGATCTCAGCACCTACCCGCCCGACAGTTTTTTCTGGGAACTCATTGCCTATTGCGCAGGGACGGGCGGCAGTACGCTCATCATCGGCTCAGCTGCGGGTGTGGCGGCGATGGGCATGGAGAACATCAATTTCTTCTGGTATTTAAAGCGGATTTCAGTGCTGGCAGCCATTGGGTATCTAGCTGGTGTGGCGGTGTATGTGATGCAACACGCGCTATTTGGGTGAAATAAGTTGAAGAACAGTCCTTGCAAAAACAAGAGAGACTGGAGAATTGCCACCTTTGCGGCTTCAATATTTAGCCTGAACCAGTATGCGCTACGAAAATACCCTCGCCGCCGCCCGCTCACTCGATGCACAAGACCCGCTCCGACACTTTCGCGAGCAGTTTATTTTTCCAAAGCATACTCAAACTGAGGGCCTCACCGAAACTGAGGGCCTTACTTCAAGTAAGACCCTCAGTACGGAAGTCCGTTACCTCTGCGGCAATTCTCTTGGCCTCCAACCCAAAACCGTCCGCCAAGCGTTGTTGGACGAACTTGACCAATGGGCCGAACACGGTGTCGAAGGCCATTTTCGGGGTAAATTACCTTGGATGCACTACCATAAATTCCTGACGGCGCAAACAGCGCGACTCGTCGGCGCCCTTCCACACGAGGTGGTGGTGATGAATACCTTGACGGTGAATCTTCACCTGATGATGGCCTCGTTTTACCGGCCCACACCCACGCGCTACAAAATCGTGATGGAAGCCGGGGCTTTTCCCAGCGACCAATACGCGATGGAAAGCCAAGTACGTTGGCATGGTCTCGACCCGGAAAAAGCCATCGTGGAAGTGGCTCCTCGTGCGGGCGAGGATATATTGCGCACAGAGGATATTGTTCAAATTATTGAAAAGGAGGGTGATAGCCTAGCGCTTGTTATGTTTGGTGGCGTTAACTATTACACGGGGCAGTTCTACGATTTGGAAAAAATAGCCACCACAGGGCATCGCGTCGGGGCAAAAGTGGGCTTCGATTTGGCACACACTGCGGGCAATTTACCGCTCCGGTTGCACGATTGGGGGCCAGACTTTGCCGTGTGGTGCAGTTACAAATACCTCAATTCAGGGCCCGGCGGACCATCGGGGGCGTTCATACATGAGCGCCACGCGAACAATCCTGACTTGCCGCGATTCGCAGGCTGGTGGGGCCACGACGAAAGCGAGCGGTTCAAAATGAAAAAAGGATTTCGCCCCATGCAGGGCGCTGAAGGCTGGCAATTGAGCAATGCGCAGATATTCTCTTTCGCAGCGCACAAAGCCAGTCTTGATATTTTTGATGCAGCGGGAATAGACAATCTTCGGGCTAAAAGCCTGCAACTCACGGCCTTTCTCGAACAAGTGCTTATGGAAGCTGATGGCGGGCGCAACTTGTTCAAAATCATCACCCCGTTAGACCCTGCCCAGCGCGGCTGCCAACTCTCTCTGCTCACCGATGATCGTGGCAAAGCGCTGTTCGATTTTCTTGCTTCAAACGGTGTGATGGCCGATTGGCGCGAACCCAATGTGATTCGATTTGCTCCAGTGCCGCTATATAATTCTTTTGAGGATGTATTTATATTGGGAGAGAAAATCAAAGCATTTGGGAGAAAATAAATGCGGAGGTCAATTTTGGGAAGCAAGCCTTCGCATCGGTATTCCAATGCAAAAAACTCTACTTTTTTAATTCCTTGATTCTATCTTCCAATTCCAACACATCTTTTGCTGGATTGAAGTATTTTTGCTCGAATACGATTTTACCTGATTGGTCGAGTAAGAGAGTACGGTGCATTAATCCTTCCAACATCTCATAAGGATTCAACTTTTCTTTAGGTTGAACTAAGATTCGATACTTCCACCCCTTTTCCTTGACAATCTCCGGAACTTTATCTGCCGAACGCTTATCGTCAAGGCTAATGGCAATAAGCTCTAAATCATATTCCTTCTGCCATCTCTCGTAATGGGTATTAATGTCATTCAAGGCTCTTTTACACGGCCCTGACCATGTTGTCCAAAAGACGATAACAGTTATTTTGCCTGACTTTCCAAGGTCTTGCAAATTCAAAGATTGCCCATCAAGCGTTTTTAAAAAAGCGTTGGGGAGTGCTTCGGTTTGGGTGAATCCTGTAGTAGATATAATGCAGAGGCTTAAGATACAAAGGATCTTTTTCATACTAATAGATTGAGAATGCAAATCAGGGGTTGCAAAACCTGTATTTAAGCACACAAGCCTTGGGAGAATAGCCTACTGATTCAAAGATTCAAATCTGAAGCCTTACTTCTTCAACTCCTTGAAAAGTTCTTCCAGTTCCAGTTCATCGCCGGAGACGTAGCCCCGGTGTTCGAAAACGATGTTGCCGTTCTGGTCAAGCACCATGGTGTAGGGCACACCTTCAATGTTGGCGGCCGTTTGTAGTTCTTTGGCGGGATCGAGCAGGATTCGATAAGGCCATTCTTTGGCTAGTGCCTCGCCTTTTACTTTAGCCATGTTGCGTGCATCGTCTATGCTGATGGCAACGAGTTCCATGCCATATTTCTTCTGCCATTCTTCGTAATAGTCTGCAATCGCATCGAGTTCTTTCTTGCAGGGCGAACACCAGGTCGCCCATAAACTTATGACGGTGATTTTGCCCGTTTTGCCCAATTCCTGCACATTAATTGTCTGACCCTCCAAGGTTTTAATGTTGGCAGACGGGAGCGTTTTTTGTGCAAATGCGGCAATTGTTACCAAGAGGGCTGTGAGTACGAAGAACGTTTTTTTCATTGCAAAATAAAGTTGACGGAAAATTTAGGTAGTGGAGAAGCTGAAACGGTCGCAAAAGTAGACGGAGTTCAAAAACAGGACATGTACTTAACCAAGGATTAACGGCGCTTGTCATAATCAGGACAAAGCTAAGCTAAAACAGCACCTCCGTACATCTCTTCTTTCAATTGGATTACTTTTTCGCTGTGCAGATAATCGTGGTAGCTCATGTACTGATCAATCAGCCCCTTCGGAGTGATTTCGATAATCCGATTGGCCACCGAGTCGAGGATCTGATAGTCGTGGGAAGTGAAAATGATATTGCCCGTAAATTCCTGCAAACCATTGTTCAAAGCGGTAATAGATTCAAGATCAAGGTGATTGGTGGGCTCGTCCAAAATCAAAAAGTTTGGATTGGAAAGCATGATTTTTGACATCATGCAGCGCACTTTTTCACCCCCTGACAATACACCAGAGCGCTTAAACACCTCTTCGCCACCGAACAACATGCGCCCGAGGAAACCGCGAATAAAAGACTCGTCTTTATCCTTGGAATATTGGCGCAACCAATCAATCAGGTTCATATCCTGATCGCCCGAGAAGTAATCGCTGTTATCATTGGGCAAATACTGCGTAAGGATCGTTTTGCCGTATTGGAATTCGCCTTCGTAGTTCTTGTCTTCGCCAGAAAGGATATTGAAAAGGGCAGTCACCGCTTGCGCATTGCGGCTGAACACGGCAATTTTTTCGCCCTTATTGAAACGCAAATACAGGTTTTTAAACAAGTACTCGCCCATGTTATTCCTTTTCGACAGGTTTATTACATCCAAAATAACATCTCCAGGCTCCCGCTCAGGTTTGAAGGCGATGTAGGGATAGCGGCGGCTCGATATTTGCAACTCCTCCAGGTTCAATTTTTCTAAAGCCTTTTTCCGGCTGGTGGCTTGTCTCGATTTGGAAGCATTGGCCGAGAAGCGAGCAATAAACTCCATCATTTCCTGGCGTTTGATTTCTACTTTCTTGTTTTTATCGGACAATTGGCGAGACATCAACTGGCTCATCTCGTACCAGAAGGTATAATTGCCCGTGAACATCTTGATCTTGCCAAAATCTACATCCACAATGTTGGTACACACCATATCCAGGAAGTGGCGATCGTGAGATACCACGATGACGATATTTTCGTAATCGGCCAAAAATTCACAGAGCCAGTCAGCGGTTTCTGCGTCCAGATCATTGGTCGGTTCGTCCATGAGCAAAATATCGGGCGAGCCGAACAGGGCTTGTGCGAGCAGTACTTTCACGCGTTCTGAACCGTTCAGTTCCTTCACCAATTTATCGTGCAAGGACTCATGCACGCCGAGGTTGCTGAGCAATTCCGCCGCATCGCTTTCTGCCATCCAGCCATTCATTTCGCCAAACTCGCCTTCGAGTTCGGCCGCGTGCATCGAGTCAGCCTCTGTCGCATTTGGGTTGTCGTAAATGGCGTTTTTCTCTTGCATGATTTCATAGAGTCGCTTATGCCCCATGATAACCGTGTCCAACACCAAACATTCATAAAAAACAAAGTTGTTCTGGCTCAAAACGGCCAAGCGTTACCCGGGGGTGATTTCCAGATTGCCCCGGGTGCTTTCTATTTCACCCGAAAGCACTTTCAGGAAGGTGGATTTGCCCGCCCCATTCGCGCCGATCACGCCATAACAATTGCCCTTTACAAATTTCAGATTGACATCGTCAAAAAGTATCCGTTTCCCAAATTGAACCGAAACGTTGTTTACTGATAGCATCCCAAGTTGTGTTTTTTTAAAAAAGGACGCAAATGTACTTTAAAGTTGATAAGGGTTGATAGGGTTGATGAGGGTTTATATTTTGCACTCGAATAGGCAATGATTTGTTCTTTTCGAGTGCAAAATATAAACCCTCATCAACCTTATCTTTCACGGCACACACAACTTCCGCAATGCCACACTGTCACCATTGAACACATTAAAATCCACTAATTCGTTGATGCCGTTCACATTTCCCCGGTCGCTGTGCTGCCAGAAATGCCAATCTTCCTCGCCTGGCATGTCAAAATCGGCTACATGGTAATGTGCAATCCAGAAGCGATAGCCTTTGAAAGCCTCGTTGTCGGCAAAATTGATTTTGTAAAAATCGCGGTTCGTGTACAGGATGGGGCGGATTTTGTAATGCTTTTCGAGCAATTCCAAGAATTCTTTGGTGTATTTCTGGATCTGAGCCTTGCCCATGCCGCGTGTTTCTTCCACGTCTACCACGGGCGGCAAATCGCCTGACTTCAATTTGACGGCACGACTGAATTGCAGAACCTGATCCTTCACACTCATATTGGGCAAGAAGTAATGGTAAGCACCCCGCACAATGCCTGCCTCGCGCGCACCTTTCCAATTTCGCTCGAATTCCGGGTCTTTCATCCAAGTGCCCTCGGTGGCTTTCATAAAGGCAAAGGTGACTTGGATATTACCCACTTTCATTTTCTTAACCCGATTCCAATCCACGCGATCTTGCCATCGGCTCACGTCAATGCCGTGTGTTTTGTACCTGCCTGGAATCCGGATACCGAACTCTTTATACTCCTTGTAGTGCAGCGGGTATTCGAGCAGCGAACGCAGCCGATAGCGAAGTTCGGGGCTGAAAATCAGCACAATGACAAACACCACAAACAGGGTCGTCCAAAATTTTCGGGCATCGCCCTTGCTGCGGGCGTAGTCGGGGGGGATGATGCTGAGTTTTTTGAAAAGGGACATGGGGAAATACGTCTGGATTGCAAGGTGCTATCTTTTGAAAACCTTGCGCCATTCGCCGCAAATTTCAATGAAATAAACGCCCGCGTCCCAATCATGCGTATCAAAAGTTTTTTCCGTTAAAAAATGGTTCTGCAAAACCAGCCTGCCCCCCGCACTGAAAACTCGGATATTGCACCGTTCCGACCCGTTCCAAGCCACTTGCAGTGACTCGGAGAACGGATTGGGAAAAATTTGAAAACCTGACTGAATCCACCCATCATTTGTTCCAGAAGGATTCTCCACTACATATTTTTCCAAACGCACATGCGCACCCACTTGATCGTATGAAACAAAAAGAAAGCCGTCGCGGAACACAAAATGTGGCCTATAACTGGCCGCACCCGTGACGTGTTGCCGATCCAACAGTGCAAAATTTTGATCAAAAACTGCAATGTCAATATGCTCTTGACCGATTTGCTGGGAATTACTTAGGTGGGCAAATCCTACAAACCAACGCCCGGTCTCTGGGTCGCGGGCCACCCCACTGGCGAAAAAATTTCCATCGCTCGCTGAAGGGATCAGCGTTTGTTGCGGTACTGCTTGCGACCAATCTGCATTGAACTGAGCCAGCACCAACTTGGCATTGTAGCCAAATTTGTCGCCGCTGAAAAAGTAGAACTTGCCGTCGTGGAAACAGGCATTGCCGAGGTTGTTGTGCGGGGGAGCATTCGCCGATTGGGCAGGGCCGAGCGGACTCAAATCTGGTTGATAGCGGCGCACCCAACTATTGGGTGGCATAAACCATTTGACGCTCACGGTTTGTCCATCGCTCACCAAGGTCATGTCGTTGGTGGGCGCGCTGGAATTCGTCACTACCGTCTGGATTTGGCCGATGCGGTTGCCATTCAGGTCGGTTTTGAACAGGTACAAATCCTTGTCGCCCTGCGTAGAGAATGCGACAAAAATTTCTCCATTCAGGACAAGGTGCTTGTGATCGGTTAGGTTTGTAATGCCCTGAAAATCGGAGTCAAAAGTGATTTGCTTGGGCTGGCTTTGCTGGTGGATGTTGTCGAAACTGACCTTGCGAAGGAAAATGTGCGGCTTTCCTCCAGGTGTGGGTGTGAAAGTGGTCGTCAGAACGATGCTGTCGCCTTGACTGGATATAACGCCCCAAATTTGCGCCTGAGGAATTTGGAAGCTGTCGATTTTGGTGAGGATTTGGGTATGAAGGGTAAGTGAGCAAAATAGACAACAAAACAAAAAGCATTTTTTCATCACGAACTGGTTTATTTGTAGTCTATAGCTAATTGCTCTGCCTTCGCCAGCACCTCTTCTACTGTTTGGCTGAGTTCGTCGCCCATACGCAGGAAGTCAGGATGATCAAGTTTTTTCAGGATGGCGTACCAGATAGGCTTGAAGCGGTCTTTGAATTCTTGTTCTACGCCTTGTGGGGAAGTGAAGAGGTTGTAGAGGGCTTGGGCTTGGTTTTTGGCGAGGAGTAAGGTGAAGAAAAGTAGGACGCCGGTGCTCATTTCTTGCAGTTCGTTGTCCCACACGAAGGTGGATGCGACTTCCAGAGCAGCTTCTATATGTTCGTGCCAAAGCAGAATGCAAGCATAGGTATGGGCCTTGTAGGATTCTCCAGGCTCTTTTTGATGAGCATTTTCTGCCATCTCAAGTGCTTTCCCTTTTTCTTTCTTCTGTTCGAAGAGATACCACGCCATGCTATTCAACCCGCTAACATTTTCCAAGCCTGCCGCTTTCACATACCACTCTTCCGCCTTGCGCAGGTCTTTTTGCTCGTTTTGGTAAAGCCTGCCGAGGTTACACATCGCATCAGAATCACCTTTTTCTGCGGCTTTCAAATACCACGCTTCCGCTTTTTGCAGATCTTTGTACTCATCCTTGTAAAGGTCGCCAAGTCTAACCATTGTCATTTTATTGCCCTTTTCTACCGCTTTCAACCACCACTCTTCCGCTTTTTGCAAGTCTTTATAGTCCTCTTTGTAGAGCCAACCGAGATAATGCATCGCATCTGAATTGCCTTTCTCCAATGCTTTCAGCCACCAATCTTCCGCTTTTTGCAGGTCTTTATAGTCGTCTTTGTAGAGCCAACCGAGATTGAGCATAGCACCGGAATTGCCTTTTTCCAGTGCTTTCAACCACCACCCTTCTGCTTTTTGCAGGTCTTTATAGTCCTCTTTGTAGAGCCAACCGAGATTGAGCATAGCATCTGAATTGTTTTTTTCCACTGCTTTCAGCCACCACTCTTCTGCTTTTTGCAGGTCTTTATAGTCCTCTTTGTAGAGCCAACCGAGATTGAGCATAGCATCTGAATTGT
>JACMMM010000423.1 GCA_014379065.1 Saprospiraceae bacterium | reverse complement strand
AAAATCTGAAGCATTAAAGCCTGGTTTTCAATATCAAGGAGATTGCCTCCCTTATATAAAAAGGAATCAGATGACAGCAAAAGGTCGCGTCGTCGAAACGTCTTTTCTAAAAATATTAGAACGTGTAAATTATTCGTATACGCTTCAATTCATCTCTAATGAAGAGGGCATTATGGGAAGTATCGTGTCCAACGCAGCTGCCTCACTTGACCTCAACGATGAAATCGAGTTTGTTATAGAAAACAATCCTTGCCTTAAATTCAAGTTTATCTCTATAACCGAACGATTAAACGCCACGCCTTTGGTGCTTAGAAACACCTTTAACATCAATCCAGATGAATTGGAATTGCTCGCCAATACTAGTATCAAAAGCTTCTATATCAAAGACTTAAAGCACAATAAAATATATAAATATGAAATTCAAGCGATTATTAAAGAGGAGTTAAGGAACATGATTTTTTGCATGAGAAAAAACATGTGAATATTGCACTGACAATTTCAAGCAGGTACGAACTAGGATTTTCACTTTGCTGTTACCACCTTGGTAACAAACCCCTACCTTTGCACTCCATGAGAATCATCGCCAAAAAAGCCCTGCGCGATTTTTGGGAACTGCACCCTGATAGCGAACAAGCCCTGAAGGCTTGGTTTAAAGACGTGAGCGATGCTGCATGGGAGTCGTTCCATGATGTCCGAGAAGCCTTCAATCGAGCAAGCGCGGTGGGCAGCGACCGAATTGTCTTCCGTATTCGGGGCAATCATTACCGGCTCATCGTGCGAATAAACTATGAGTTTTCAATTATTTACATCAAATTCATAGGCACACATGCCGAGTATGATGAGGTAGATGCCGCAACAATCGACCATTATTAAAAACGCAGTCATGCTGATCATAAAAGTAATCAAAACAGAGCCCGAATACTTAAAGGCACTCAAAGCAGTAGACGCAATCTTTAATGCAAAGCCCGACACGCCTGAGGGCGACCAGTTGGAATTGCTGACGCTGATCATCGAACAATACGAAAATCGTCATTATCCCATTTCGGCACCCGATCCCATCGAGGCCATCAAATTCCGCATGGAACAGACTGGAATGACGATTTCCGAATTGGGCGAAGTGCTTGGCTATCGAAGCCGTGCTTCCGAAATCCTGAGCCGTAAGCGCAGGCTTACGCTGCCCATGATCCGCAATCTAAGCAACAAACTTCATATCCCAGCAGAGGTGCTTTTGCAGGATTACAAATTGGCCTGAGCTCTACTTATTCATACCGCCCAAAATGCTCCTGAAACTTGCCTTTTTGCATCTCTGCATCGAATCGTTGGCCGAGTTGTTTTACCAATGCCTTGTTGTCCGAGTTCAGGGAGATGCTTTGCTCGACAGGGTTTAGATAGACGTATAATTCTGCGTCTTTCAATTGGAGTTTGGTGCTTACCAAATAGCAGGAAGGCACGTCTGAGGAGCCCAATTCGTAATGCGGGGTTTTTTCGGTCTTTTCATCCATTACCTCCACTTGCTTTTTGATGAAATCTAAAAAAACAGGCAGCATGGAGTCCTGAATGGGCTTGAGTTGGTATTGGGTGATCTCACCGGTTTGTTCGTCGTTGGCCCAGCGACCTTGCCAATAGGGAAGCTGTTCGAGTTTGCGGAGCCTGATTTGTTCTTCGCCCGCCTTGTCCTTCGTCCACTCAAAATAAGTATTAAGCCATTTCTGGTCAGCGTCCCAGATTGAAAAAAACCGGGTATCTGTGCGGTCGAATGGCACGTCGTACGCCGTGTTTTTCTTGAAATCAATCACGACAAGTCCGTATTGGTTTTTCGGGATTGTCCCTGTTTCCGATCAGAACCATCTGAGATTTTTCAGGGGAGAACTGTGCCACGAAAGAGTTGCCTGCATGATAATTATGCAACTTTTGCAGCACTTCATAGGTGATTAGGTCGAATGGGTACACTTCAAGCGTCTGCACATCGAGCACAACCCTTGAGTTGACCATGAGATAACGCCCGCCCGACAAGAACCGAGAAGCGCCGGAATCATCCCCGAGATAGATGTTGTTCATCGCCCCCGGCTGCCCATTGTCGCTGTCGAGCCACTGATAGGTGGCAAAATCCCCGTCCTGTTCGTGAAGCGGCCTGATTTTGGCCTGGTCATTTTCTTCGGTGATGAGGTACATGCTGTGGATGCCAACGATTACCGCAGGACGTGGTGAATCTTTGAGAAACAGTGCCTGCCAAAAGTACTCCACCGGCTTTGGTTTCGAAGGCGCTTCCATCACAGACCCGGCATTTGGATCAAACCCTGGCACTTGCACCAGCTTGCCTTTGTATTTGACGCTAAACCAAGAGGTTTTAACTTTTGCGTTGAAATCTCCCCCGTTGTTGAACCAGGCGCCAGACCGGGACGATTCAACTTCCCAGCAAATCTCGAACGGCCCGGAAGCGACCCTCCCTTCCGTGTTAATTTTCTTCTCAGAGTTGCAGCCAAGCAAGGCGGCCAAGCCAAACCATTTCATAAATTGGAGGGTAGGTTTAAAAGTCGAAAGAAAAGAGTCCATGTCAGACGGGTATTTAATTTTAGATCCTCATCGAATGCAAAAGAAGAAAACAATAGTTAGATGGTTTGTAATTTTGAGCGCTTTCCATCAATCATTCACTCAAACCGTATTACTATGAAACAATCGTTCTTTGCACAGTTTGCATTTTTGTTGGTAATTATTGCCGCTTGCAATGCCCAAACACCAAGCGCTGCCGAGCAGCAAAATACGGCCAAATCTAAGGCCATGGGCTGCGACCAATTGGACGGCAAACAATACAACATTACGCTCACCACGGCCGGCAAGGTAGAAGGCTCCGAAATGCTGTCCTTCAAAAACAAGACCGTGGAAAGTTCGGAATGCCTGAAATATGGCTTTGCGGCCTCTTCTTACACTTGTGGAGAAGCACTCGACGGCTCACTGGCCATTGAAACCGTAATGACGAGCGAAAAGGAAGGCCGGATGGACTGGAAGCTTTCGGCCACAGGAACTCAGGTTCGCGGCAGCATCCTCTGGGTAAAAGCAGGCCAAGCGGACATTGCCTACACGTTTGAAGGACCTTTAAAATAATAAAGCCATGAAAAACATTTATTTCTTCTGTGGCTTGACAGCCCTTCTTTGCTCCAACAAGCTCGTTTCCCAAACCAACTGGACGCGTTGTTCACAAGGTTTACCAGACGGCAAAGTCATTTTATCCCTCGCCAAAATGAATGCCACCTTGTTTGCCGGAGTCAGTAAAGCGGGCGTGTTTAAATCGGACGATTTTGGCAATAGTTGGTTGTCCATGCCTGCCCACCCTGCTTTTGTGGCCAGCTCGACCAGCAGCATGGCCGTCATTGACACTTTTTTATTCGCAGGCGTAATTGGCAAAGGTGTCTTAAAAACCTCCTTAAACGATACGTCGTGGACGCTGCTCGCCAACGGATTGCTCAACAAATCCGTGCAAGACCTCATCGCAGTGAACGACACCTTGTATGCCGCCACGTATGGCGGAGGTGTTTTTTACTCCGGTGATATGGGTAATTCCTGGAGCACCTTGTATAACAATCAGGGCATGGACGATCATAAAGTGTATTCACTCGCAAGCAATACTACTTCCCTGTTCGCAGGAACGATCGGTACCGATGGCCTCCCCGACACCGGAGTGGCTTATCGTGCAATTTTGGGCGGGTCAACTTGGACCCGAATCAATTCGGGCTTTATCCGCAACGGCGTCCATCTGGAACAAGTTTTTTCCATAGCCGCCAACGATACGCTGGTGTTCGCAGGTACGGACGATGTTGGTTTGTACCGCAGCACGGATAATGGCGACAACTGGGTGCCCGTGGGCGGTTTCGACGGTGATGTTCTGGCTATCGAAATAGCCGGAACTACGGTTTATTATGGAACCGCTCACCATGGCGTTTTTCGGTCCTTGGACGCTGGCCAAACCTGGTCAGCCGATAATACTGGTCTCGCCTTTGGCAATTTGACTTTGCCAACTACAGTAAAAGACTTACTGGTGGTTGGCTCGGTCATCTATGCATCCAGCGATATTGGCGTATTTAAGCAGGATATTCCCAACTTCACCAGTGGAGTGCAACATCCGCCCGAGGCTGCTTCGATTCAGTTGAACAACTTTCCCAATCCTTTTTCGGCGGTCACGACGATTCAATTTTACAACCCAAGCGCCGGGTCAGTTTCCTTGAGCTTGTTTGATATGACGGGGAAATTGCTGGCTATTTTATTACAAAAGGAAATGCCGGAAGGGTACGGTCGTGTTGATTTTGACGGAAGAAATTTACCTGTGGGACTCTATTACGTTCAGCTCGAAACCAAAGGAGCGGGTGTTTTTCAGGCAATCAAAATACAGAAACATAAGTGATTCACGTCATCCATCTCCTACATCTCTTACGGGCGAAGGAAATCCATTTCACGCAGAAGGGCCGCTTGGATCATTTCCGCAGTGCCGTTCGGCGCTTGTGGGTCGCTTTGGGCTTGTTGGTGATTGCAGTGTTAATTGGGATGGTGGGCTATCATATGATTATTGAAGGCACATCCTGGTTCGATGCATACTATATGAGCTTGGTGACCCTTTCTACCGTAGGTTTTGGCGAGGTGATTACGTTGAACCATACTGGGCGACTTTTCACCTCTTTCCTCATCCTGTTCAACATTGGCTTTTTTACCTACGCCATTTCTACCGTCACCAGTATTTTCTCAGACCCAGAAATTCACGCCTTTTTTTTCGATTTCAAAATAATGGAACGCATAAAAAAATTACAGCAGCATACCATTGTTTGTGGCTACGGACGCCATGCCGGGGAGGTGTGCAAGGAACTGGCTAGGCAAAAAATGCCTTTCGTGATCATCGAAATGGACCCTAAAAAAGCAGTGCTGTTGGGCCAAGAAACCGACTACCTATTTCTGCAGGGTGATGCAACCACCGATGAGGTCTTGCAGGAGGCTGGTATTGATCGGGCGACCTCTTTGGTGGTGACTTTGCCCTCGGATGCCAACAACGTTTTTGTGGTGCTTACAGCGCGACAAATCAATCCGAGCATCAAAATAATCAGTCGGCTCAACAACGCCTCTGATGAGTTGAAACTTCGGCGAGCGGGCGCTAACCATGTGGTGATTCCCGAGCAAATCGGCGGTTATTACATGGCTACCCTGATCAATAAACCCGACTTGGTCGCATTTTTCAACTTGATCTCCAATATGGGTACGAACCATGTAGTTTTTGAGGAAATAGCCGTAGCACAATTAAAAGAGCAATTTAGGGGGCGTTCCATTGCGCAAAGCGGCATCGAGGTCGCCACCCAGATACCCATTATGGCGCTGCGACACACCGACGGCCGCTATCAACTCAACCCTCCGTCGGAGACCCTGCTTCAGCCGGGTATGCAGATTGTGGTGTTGGGCGATGACGAACAGATTAAGCGTTTTTGTTCGCTGGTGCTGGCAGATGGGAATGACGCCGCCACGTAAATTAATTCTACTTTGATATCATGAGTCGCCCTGCTGCTCCCCAGCGTTCATATACTGCAACACCATTTTTAGCTCCCCATAAGAGTATTTTTCCCCAAAGTGCGCCTTTGCTTCGCCGCTCGCCTGCGTGTTGTGCTCTCGGAAAAACTGTTCGATTTCCGCTACTGGCTCGCGATCCATGAGGGCAAAAATGTCGAGTTCGCCCAAACCCACAAACGTCGCTAAGTGTGCCTCGATAGTCGTGCGCACAAAACCGCGTTCTTGCGCGATCTCGTCAATGGTTTTGCCTGATTTGAACAGCTCGAAACTGAGCGTTTTGGTCTCCGTCTTGGACGCTTTTTCAAGGGGCATTTCCGGCAATTGATCTGCCTCAATCCGATGTTCTGCGCAATAGGCTTGGATCATCGTCAACAGATCAGGCCCAAACTGCTTGATTTTGACCTCCCCAATCCCTTTGATCTTTTTCAGTGCTACAAGGTTCTGGGGAAGAAACTGGACGATTTCAAGCAGTGAGCGCGTAGGCAAAACTTCGTAGAGTTCCACTCCGTTGACTTCAGCCACCTCTCCGCGCCAGTTTTTCAGCAGCGCGAAAAGCGCGGGGTGCGGTGTGTCCTTGGGTATGCCGCTTCGTTCGGTAGGGATAGCAATGCTTTTCGTTGCACGGAAATCCAGTTCGGCATCGGCTTTGGCACGAAGGTACTGGATGGCGGAGAAGCCGCTTTGGACACTGGCGAAACAAGCATTTTTGATAAAAATCTCTTTTTGAAGCCCTTCCAATGTTTCCTGAGCCACTTTCCGCACCGATTTATTGTCGGTCAGAATCTGGATACTGCGGGTGGCTGGCAGGAGTTCTTTGCCCAGTTTTT
>JACMMM010000422.1 GCA_014379065.1 Saprospiraceae bacterium | reverse complement strand
TACCGAAAACTCGGCTTGATGACCGCGGAACACCTCCAAGATTACCGTGAAACGGCGGCTATCTACCTCCGCAAAGCACTGAAGACCAACCCCAATGACCCAGAGGTAAAAACTGCGCTGGCTGAAGTGGCGGGCAAAGAGGAACAGGAGGCAGAGGACAGTGGCACTGCCCAGCAAATGCTCGATGAAGCGGAGGAACAAGCGAAAACGGCACTTGATGTCAGCAGTCAACAGGAATTGGAAGCCATCAATACTAAACCCTCAACCCTCAACCCTCAACCCTCTAAACTCGTTCTGATAACGGGCGCAACCTCAGGCATTGGTCGAGCTACCGCCGAGATTTTCGCCCGCAATGGCTACCGGCTGATCCTCACGGGCAGGAGGGTGGAGCGTTTGGTGGAATTGAAAAACCAATTTGAATCTGAATTTGGGACAGAAGTGCTCTTGCTTCCCTTTGATGTGCGTGACCATGGTGCAGTGGAAGCGGCCTTGGCCAACCTTCCACAATCATTCCAAGACATTGATATTCTGATCAATAACGCGGGTTTGGCCAAGGGACTCGCCCCCATCCACGAGGGAAATCTCGATCATTGGGAAACCATGATTGACACCAATGTAAAAGGCCTGCTTTACGTCACACGGCTTGTGTCAGCGGGGATGGTGCGCCGCCGCAGCGGGCACATTATCAATATTGGCAGCAGTGCAGGTAAAGAGACTTATATCAATGGCAACGTATATTGCGCCACTAAATTTGCGGTAGATGCCCTCTCTAAAGCCATGCGCCTTGATCTACACGCCCACAATATCCGCGTCAGTCAAGTCAGTCCCGGCCATGTGGAAGAGACAGAATTTGCCATCACACGCTTCGATGGGGATGCAGAACGCGCCAAGATTTACAATGATTTTCAGCCACTTAAATCGAGCGACGTGGCAGATGCCATTTATTACATGGCTACGCGCCCGCCACATGTAAACATCCAGGATTTGCAATTATTCGCCACCCAGCAGGCGAGTAGCACGGTGATTGATAGAAGCGGGAGATGATTTTGAACGCATTGTTCAATACATTGCGCCTTTAAGTGAACAGACAAAACCATGATTGCAATCAACTTCCGCTATCCCGGCGTGCAGCCTTTTTCAAAGGCGCAAAAAGACCAGTTCTTTGGTCGCGACGACGACTGTGAACGACTGCTGGATTTGATTTTTCTGGAAAAACTCACCGTGCTGTTTGGCAAGTCAGGCTATGGCAAATCTTCCCTGCTCAACGCGGCCATTCTGCCTCGTTTGGAGGAGGAAACGGCCAAAAATCGTCGTCATTATGTGCCTGTGACGGTGCGCTTCAACCTTTGGATGGGAGGGCAGGACAGTCTGTTGCAAAAATTCATGTTCCATGTTTCTCATACGCTGGAGCCATTGCGCAAAAACAAAGTCGCTCGCGTCATCAAGGGGGTGCCAGATACGCTTTGGTCGCAACTCAAATTTGCGGACGTTGGCGTGGCGCAAAGTGAGGGCCTGACTTCAAGTCAGACCCTTACTTTGACAAATTACCCCGTCACTTTCGTGCTGATATTTGACCAATTCGAGGAGTTTTTCAGTTACCCACACGCACAGCAGCAGGATTTTAAGCGCCAACTCGCCGAACTGCTCTACGCCGACGTGCCAACTTACCTCAAACAAAACGAGGATCGGCACACTCCGGAGGAACTGGCTTTTCTGTACGAAAAAATGGATGTCAAGGTCATTCTCTCCATCCGTGCTGACCGATTGAGCGACCTCGACCGACTAAAAGACAAATTGCCTGCCATCCTCCACAAACGCTACGAGCTCCGTGCACTCAGCCGCGAGCAGGCGCGGGAAGCCTTGGAAAAACCTGCGCTTTTGTCCGGCGATTTCCGTTCCCCCGCTTTTAATTGGCAGCCTGAAACCACCGAGCGCATTCTTCAGGAGCTGTCCTCTGACAACACAGGCCGATCTTCCGGGGTAGAGGCTTTTCAGTTGCAGATATTGGCGCAAAACATTGAGAGCCTTGTCATTAGGGGCGACATCAAAGATCGTAACGGCGATGGTAGGCCCGATGTGTTCCCAGATGACTTGCCTGCCGACTTGAGCAATATTTACGCAGAATATTACCGCAACAAAATCGCTGATTTGCCCGCTGAGCGTCAGTTGGTGGCCCGAAAACTGGTAGAAGATGGCCTCGTTTTCACCGGCGAACAAGGCGAAGCGCGCCGCCTGAGCATGGATGGGGATGTATTGCGCCAACAATTTGGCGCGGACGAGGCCCTTTTGAAATCGCTGGAAGATACCTTTCTCGTGCGCCGTGAGGTGAATTCACTGGGCGGCTGGAACTACGAACTCAGCCACGACACGCTGGTGAAACCCGTCGTACAGGCGCGCGAAATCCGCCGTGCCGAAGAGGAACAGTTGGAAAACGAGCGCCGTACCCGCGAAGCCGAAGCCCAAGCCGCCAAAGAACGGCGAAGGCGCCAACGCGCCAACGCGCTTTCCTTTGTAGCAGTGCTGGGATTGCTCATTGCCGCATGGCAGTATTGGGATGCGGACAATTCCCGGGATCTCGCGGAGGACAGGCTGCGGGAAGTGCAACTAAAAGAAGATCAGCGCAAAGCGGCCGAGCGAGATAAAGAAGAGATTTTTATGAGCGGGCAGGTGCAGTACACGGAGAATTTCCTGTTGGCCGGGGAGTGTAGGCTGGCACGCCAAGGTCTTGATACGCTTATCAGATTGCTACCCAACCACGCCACGTTCAAGACCGAGGTGGATAGAATAGAGCAAAGGTGGAAAGCGCAATGCGGACGGTTTCCGTCAGAATGACAAAGCTTGGTTACTCGGGTAGACAAGAAAAGACACAGTAAGGACTTTACAATCACCTTTAACATGAAACGATCTCTCCCCCTTTTGTTGCTCCACGTAGTCCTGCTCGCTGCTTTGCCCGCTGACCTTGCGGGACAAACACTCTGTGGCGAGGCATATACCCGCATGATTGCAGAGGGCGATGCTTTTTTGAAAAAAGGCAATTACAAGGACGCCTTTGAAAAATACCGCGCTGCCCGTGGCTGCTCGGAAGCAGAACACCAAGTACTTGATAAAAAAACAGCGGATGTGCTCCATGCCGTGGACGGTGAGCGCGAAAAGGCCGCCAAAAATGCTACTATGGCTAGGCGGCTTCAGAGAAAAGCAGAGGCTGCCTTGCAGAAAGCTGAGGAAGCGACAGCAAAAGCCGAGACTGCAGAAAAAAAAGCTGCTGCCGTGCTGGACAAGATTTATTTCTATGAGGACAGATTTGGTTTGGCGTATGAAAATAATAAGTATGGGTTTATTGACAAAAACCTGAACACCAAAATTGATTTTAAATACATGGAAGCCATGCCTTTTGACTACACGGGCTTTGCATGGGTAAAACGCCTGGACGATAATAGAAAGCAGGTTGAGTTTGTGATTGACACACTGGGAAAAGAATACACGCTGGCTTACGATGTGACCGAAATGAAGGAAACGACCGAGGCTTTAGACTTGCGCAATCGTGACTTGGACACCTTGCCACAAGCTATTTTCGGTCACACCCAACTTAAGATTCTGATGCTCGCTGGAAACCAATTGAAGCAGTTGCCGCCAGAGATAGGGAATTTGAAAAACCTGATTTTTTTGGGCCTTTCTAGAAATAGATTGGAGCAATTACCACCGCAGTTGGGGAATTTGGAAAATTTGAAAACCCTTCAAGTTTTCTCAAATCAATTGGTACAATTGCCGCAAACGCTGGGGAACTTGAAAAACCTGACTTTGCTTGATCTTTCCTCTAATCAACTGACGCAATTGCCACCAGCGTTGGGTAATCTTGAAGACCTCATATACCTCAGACTTGACAACAACCAACTGAATCAGTTGCCACAGGAGTTGGGGAATTTGAAAAACCTCCGTACGCTTAGACTTGACAACAATCAATTGACGCAATTGCCACATGAGTTGGGAAATTTGAAGAATCTCAACACGCTTAGTCTTTCTGACAACCGATTAACGCGTTTTCCCCCAGAGTTGGGCAACTTGACAAATCTGAAGTGGCTCAATCTTTCCGGTAATATTTTGACGCAATTGCCAGCTGAGTTAAGCAAATTGAAAAACTTGAAATCTTTAAGATTAAATGGCAATCCACTTGGTGAAACAGAGGCAAGGCGTATTAGAACGATGCTGCCTAAAAGTGAGGTGTTTCAAAGGCCAGTCATAGTTAAAGAAAAAGAAGAGCATGTGAGGAAACGCAACGAATATGCTCAAGAAATTCTCAAAAAAGAATCCAAATTGCAGGCAGGCGATACCACGATTTCCCAAGCTGGCCTTGCTGACTCGTACAATTCACTGGCGTGGCAACAATTACTTAGTGGACAGTTTCCTGAGGCTGAGCAATCAATACGACGTGGGTTGGAATGTGACCCTTCATTGTTGATCCTATACACCAATTTGCCGCCATCTCTACTATTCCAAAGCAATCGTTCTAAAGAAGACGAGGCGATTCGACTTTACACCAAGTGGAAGGACAGGGACTTCTTGGGCCAAAAATTTGGAGATTTTTTTCTATCTGACTTCAAGGAATTCGAGTCCGAAGGCATCATTCCCCCCTCCCGCCGAGCAGCCGTAGCCCGAGTAAAAAAACTGCTACAAGAATAAGCACAAAAAAAGCCCCGTGCGAAGGGAAGCACGAGGCGGGCGGAATAAGCGTACAAGAAATAGTGCGTGTTTTTTTGTTCTAAAAGGCAGCGGTTTCGCGCTTGGGGTTGCATAAGGATGTCAGAAACTTTGAATGCGTGAACAGGGTAAGTAATTTTTTTAATCGCCTCCCCGAGCACATAGTGCAAGGTGTACAGAGTGGTGCTTAAAATTTCCAAAGACTTCTACCGTATTTTCCATCCAGCTATTAGAAAAGGACGGATGTAATAATCATTTAATCCATAGTACTGGAGAGCATTATTTGCGCCTTTGAATGTACTGCCGAGCGTAGTGCCTAATTCAACCAAGAACCCTTTTTTGTGCAAAACCCGATACCCGAGTGAACATGACAAGCCCAGGCTAGTACGCGAAGATTTTGATGCCGTCCGGACTTGTCTCCATTGATTGTGAGTAGTGGAAGGGAAAGAAAACCACCCTGCATTCTCACCCACGTAGGTTACAGAAGAAATCAGGGTCTTGCTGTCGGAAATTTTCAATCCAGTATGGTGAAAGAGATAGAATGAGGGTTGTATGAAAAAACTGTTCTCCGAGACCTGGTTTAGGTAGACTCTAGGACCAACCGCTAAATGAATAGACCTTCTGGGTGCAAAACCACCAAGATCGAATAGGGGTTGATTGCTATAGTTCTGTTTTGAAGAAAAGAATCCATACTCGATTGTTTCTTCATATTCATTGACTTCAGTTCCTGGCGAAATAAAGGAATGCCAACGGATTCCGAAATCCAGTACGAGACTTCCTTTTTCCCAAATCGAGGATTCAAATTGGAATGCCGCTCCTCGATGAACAATTTGTACGAGATCTGCTTTTAGCCAGCGGAGTTTCGGGCCGAAATAGTCCGAATCATTTGACAGGATGTTTGACCTCGGACGGATAAATTGATTTGGATCGGTGGGCAAATTGGTAGCCGCCAAATTGTGGGTATTATTGGTCCGAATATTCAAAACCTGATCTCTTCGAATTCCATACACCTTTCCAAAATCGTCATCGCAAAGCGAAAATTGAATTTCCTCCTTGTCTTGTTGAAGAATATGGCATCGGTAGATTTTTCCTTCAAGTGTTATAATTGTGTCACAATCTCCCAGTGGCGATCCAATCGAAGGAACGGAAGCAAGGCCCAAAAAGGCAAAGGATAAATTGAAAAGAAGAAAAAAGAAGTGTTTCATGTGCATTGTATTTTGATGTAAAAGTGGGTTGGTTTGAAAGTGGGTCTGAATTGAATAATACCAGTGATAAATTTATTTTTATTGCATTTAATGAGTTGTTTGATTTATTCCGTTGTCAACTTCTTAAATTGAGGCCGTATTCCAAAGGGCTAGTCGCCATTTCCTCAAAAAGCACCACCTTGTGGCCATTCTGACAGTTTTTGAAAAATGATTATTGTACAAGACAAACTCGTGAGCGACGACGTGGTGGAACAGCAGTTCATCTGCAACCTCTC
>JACMMM010000421.1 GCA_014379065.1 Saprospiraceae bacterium | reverse complement strand
CTCTGTAAATTTGAATTCAACTTCAGTTCCCTGGATAAAAGTAAATAATGAATCAACGGATATCGAGCTTTACTGCCGGTGCGTACGCTAAGATACTATAAACGGGGACGCCACAACGTGGCTCTAAACATCTGATTTTACCACTTTTCTATCCCTGATTCGCATGAGTCATCCCGGAATTTGGGGTGGCTCATGTCTTTTTCGGGGTCTCAAAGATGCATAGCACCCGTTTCGAAAAATATAGGAGAATCCACCGTTAATCGATTGGGTCAGGTTTTTTAATTTTGCACTTCCGGCACTTAATCTTGGTAATTTTCTGCTCATGAAAATTTACGCAAAATATTTTTTCACTCAACCTGATTTACGATGAAAGTACACATCCTACTCTACCTGATAATCCCGCTTTATTTTTCCCCACAGATTGCCGCGCAGGGCGTACTCGACCAGCCCGACCAAGACCTCTCTTGGGAATCGCGCCGCGACATGAGCGAATCGGCTTACGAAGCCAAACTCGACGAACTCAAGGGCAAAGGCTACCGCCCCGTGGATGTCGAGATACTCGGCGGCAGCACCCGAAAGTATGCTTGTATCTGGCGTAAGAACACCGACAATCGCGCTTGGGAAGTGCGCACCAAACTGATCGACAGCGAGTTTGCCGCCAAATGGGAAGAAATGAAAAACAAGGGCTTCCGGCCCATTGACCAAGAATCGCACACCGTCAGCGGCAAGACCTACTACGGCGCAATTTGGCTGGAAAATAAGGAGAACCTCAAATGGGCATCGCTCCGCAAAATGAGTTCTGAGGAGTTTTCCCAAAAATTTGAAGAGTACAAAAGCAAGTACATCCCGGTGGACGTAGATGCCTACGAAGTGGGGGGCAACCTACTCTACTCAGTGATTTGGGTTGAGAACAAGGACAACCTCAGCTGGGTGGAAAAGCGCAATATCCCCAAGGATGATTTCGGCACCCAGTTCGACGAATACTCCGGCAAGGGCTATCGCCTGTACAGCACCGAATCCTATGAGCGCAATGGCAAACAGGAGTATGCGACCATTTGGGTCAAGGAAGCTAAAAGCCGAGGTTGGTACGCCCGCCGTGACATGAGTGACACTTGGTTTCACAACTGGTGGCTGAAATACAGGGATTTGGGCTACCGCCTCGAAGACATCGAGGTGTACAAAGTGGGCGGGGCAACACGCTACGCGGGCGTTTGGCTCGAAAACGATGACCGGGTGCATTGGAAATACCGCGACGAGGTGGAGGAACTCATGGACGCCTATTTCAAAAACGAACCCACCGCTGGCATGAGCGTGGCCGTAGCCGTGAACGGCAAAATCCAATTTATGCGCGGCTGGGGATTCCAAGATGTGAATGGCGAGAAAGAAGCCCACGCCAACACGGTGTATCGACACGGCTCGGTTGCCAAAGCACTGGCGGGTACAATTGCTTTCCGTCTGCAAGCCAAAAACAAATTGGACATCTCGAAGAAAACCCGCGACTACGAACCGCGACTTCCTAGCCATCACACCCACACCGTCGGCCAACTGCTCTCCAACCGGGGCAAAGTTAGGCATTACAATATCGGAAGCCCGGATCCGACATCTGGCGTGACCACCGTGTACGCCAACGCTTACGAAGGCTCCAAACTTTTTAGCGCCGACCCGCTCGTAACAGCCCCCTACCTCTACTCCACACACGGCTACACCTGCGCCGCCGCTGCGATGGAGAAAGCGACTGGAAAAACTTATACCAAAATCATGGAAGATGAGCTGACCAATCCCTTCGATTTGAACACCTTGCGCTGCGAAGACTTGAAAAAAAGTGTAGAGGAGCGTTCAAAAATCTATTCAAAAAGCGGCAGCAGTTTTTCTGAACTCAGGCCCCTGAGCCTAAGCTGGAAATTCTGAGGAGGAGGCACCGAATCCTCCGCCTACGACCTTGCCCGTTTCGGCATTAAACTCATAAATGGCGAAATCCTTTCCAGCACCAACCTGACCGCCATGACCACCGACCCCGACAACGAGGAAGAATATGCTTACGGCTGGAATACTAACCCAAATGACTTTTTCAAACAGGGCGACATAGACGGCGCGCGCGCGCATATCCGTTGCTACCCAAACAAAAAAATAGTCATCGCTTTGCTTTGCAATACCAGGGGCGACTCCGAGCACAACCTCGGCGTCTTGAGCAGGGAGATTGGGGACTTGCTGGTAAAATGAGCCAAATGTCAGGCAGCAATATGATAGAGTAACATCGCCGCCAGCAGCAGGAACACGATGCCGGGCCACACAAACAGCCGATGCGCTCGCTCTACCGAGACACGCGCCAAACTCTTCATCCCAAACTGTGGGAACGTGAAATAAATAAAGGCCTTAATCAATTGCCCCCAACCCACCACAGTCAGCACCACAGGGATGCCTGACCATATGTTGTGAAAAGAAACCACAATGGCCCCAAATGTCAGGCTAATAAACCCGACCACAAAAACCCCGGCGTGCCCCTTGTTCCTCAGCATGATGAAAAATTCTGCCCAGACCTTTGGTGCAAAGATGTGCGATAGCCCAATGACGATGAATTGGATTATTCCGAAAATTTGAATGGCTTGTTCCAGATTTAGCATTCGTTTTAGTTGATTTTGATGAATATCATTCACCCGCCATTAGCACCCCCAACAACTCCTGCGCCGCCTTAGCAACTACCGTTCCGGGACCGAAAATGGCAGCCGCGCCCGAATCGCGTAGGAACTCATAGTCTTGCTGCGGAATGACCCCGCCCACCACCACGAGGATATCGCCGCGGCCCAGTTTTTCGAGTTCAGCGATGGTCTGTGGCACCAGCGTTTTGTGGCCTGCGGCTAAAGATGAGATGCCGAGGATGTGCACGTCGTTTTCCACCGCTTGTTTAGCGGCTTCGGCGGGGGTTTGGAAGAGCGGGCCAATGTCCACGTCAAAGCCCAGGTCGGCAAAGGCCGTGGCGATGATTTTTGCGCCCCGGTCGTGACCGTCCTGGCCGAGTTTGGCGACCATTATGCGGGGGCGGCGACCCTCCTGCTCCGCAAATTCGTTGGCCAATTGTTTGGCTTTTTCAAAGTCTTCGTTTTTGCTCATGTTGGCGGCGTAAACACCTGATATGGTTTTGGTTGTGGCAGTGTAGCGACCAAAGGCTTTTTCCATGGCCGAGGAAATTTCTCCGAGGGTGGCGCGGGCGCGGGCCGCGTCGATGGCAAGCGAAAGGAGATTGTTGTCACCGGATTTGGCGGCTTCTTCCAGGGCTGCGAGGGCAGTTTGGGTTTTTGCTTCATCACGGCTTTCTTTTACCTGTTTTAATCTCGCAAGCTGGCTTTCGCGAACAGCGGTATTGTCCACGTCCAGT
>JACMMM010000420.1 GCA_014379065.1 Saprospiraceae bacterium | reverse complement strand
TTTTTGATCCGAAAAAGGCGCGATTCACCCCTTTTTCGGATCAAAAAAATCGTAAATCGTAATTCCAAAATCGTAAATGGACTCAACGCGCAACCAGCAATTTCACCACTTCGGCTTTCCCGGTAGTCTTGTTTTCTACCCGAATAAAATAATTGCCGGGCGGTAATTGTCTTACATCCAGATAAGCCCTACTTACACCGGGCTGTATCCGCATCGTTTGGGCAGAGACCAAAGTGCCGCCCAGACTGTGTAAGCTGAGTTGCGCGTCAAAAGCGGTTTCACTGTGCATTGTTACCTCCGCCCGCACCGTAGCAGGGTTGGGCGACACCGTAAGCGATTGTTTCTCTGATGCTTTGTCCCAAATTCCTACTGTAGTGCCGATGTAGCAATCAGGGCTTACCACGAATGCTGAATCTACGAGCGGCATTTTTGCATAGCCTTCAAACATAGTGGCCGTCAGCACGTCATTGCTCGCACCCAGCCAGTCTTGCAGCAGGGTAGTAAACACTTGCCGATAGTCAAATTGGGTTCCTTGCAATTGGTTGTCGCCGCTCAGATTAGTAAGGTCTACGTTGGTGCCGTTCACCCCCGCTTTGATTGCTTTTCCAAAAACCATCATGGGCGCGAGGGTGCCGTGGTCGGTGCCTGCTGCTCCATTTTCCTTGGCACAACGGCCAAATTCGGAGAACGTACAAGCGGCTACTTGCTCTCCTAAGCCCATGGCTTCCAAGTCGTTGAAGAAAAATTTGACAGCATCAGAGAGGTTGCGGAGCAAATCTGCATGACCACCCAGCGTGACGATTCCTTCAGGGGCTAGTTGGTCACCATGGGTATCAAAGCCACCCATATTACAGAGGTAAATCTTTGTTTTGCAACCGCCTTTGATGAGCCGCGCTATGGTTTTCAACTGGTAAGCCAGCGTCGTTTGTGGATAGTTGGAAACGGCGTTGCTGCCTGCATTGAAAGCCTGGGTGATGTACACCGAGTACTCGTCTACGGCTTTTTCAACACCCATGATATAAGCGAGTTCGTCGCCGTATTCCGAGTTTGGCACATTGGGCAAAGGGGCGCCACCAATGGTTTGCACCAGCGAATAAAAACCTGCCGGGTCTTGGCCATAGAGGTTGATAACATTCTGGTGCTCCGTCTCTGAGTGGAAACCAAGGGAGGGGTTTGGGTCGCCAACCTGAATACCTAGCGGGTATACTTTGTCGGGTGGTATTGGCGCACCCTTCACATCGGGGTACATGGCCTGCAAGGCACGCGCCATCCAGCCAGATCGGATGTTGAATTTATCGGGGGTGCCGTCGCCACCGCTCATCCAGAGGTCTGTGCCTTTGAAATGTGAGCCGTTAAGCCCTTCATAACCAACACCTTGTACTACGCTTGCCCAGCCTTTGTCGTACATTTCTTTCATGCCTGTCATGACCGGGTGCAAGCCCACCTGGTCTGCTGAAGGCAAGGTGTTGTCGAGTTTGATAAACTTTTCTGGCCCCGTTTCGGGTATTTTAATCACCGGGCGCAATTCGGCGTAGGTGTCGTATTGGGCAATGGGAATAATGGTGTTTATCCCGTCGTTGCCGCCCTTGAGTTGAATCAAAATCAGCACCCGGTCTTCGACTCCATCGCATGAATTTAGGATTTGTGAAATTTTGGAATTGGAAAATGGCCGCATCGGAAAGCCATTTACTAGAAAAGGAGTGACCCCAGCGGCGGGGAATATTTTGAGAAAATTGCGACGTTTCATCTTTTTGTTGATTTGTTTATGTGTGGATTTGGTTATTTGATGTGCGAACCAAATCCTCAAAAAACCTGGTATTCCGGTGCGTAGAGGATAGCGTTTACAAGTCTCTCCAACGGAATCTTCACCTCAGAGTCATCACCCGTAGCGAGGAAATTATCCCATTCGTACACCCAGTCCTGCGGTGGGAGTTGGTTGAGGAAAACTGTATCCAGGAAATAGGTAAAACGCTCTGCATCAGGGGTTTCCGGGAAAAGGTAATCGAGCAACTCCTGCACCAAAATGTTCGAACCCGAAGGGTCGGACACCACCCCGCTGTCGCGAATCCAAATTGCAACCTCGAGTTTTGTCCCGATGGGGTCGTTAGAGCCGCTGCCCCATGCATTGGTGCCCGTGAGGAGAATTTGTGGGAGTTTGTACCGCTGTACTATCGTGGCTGAGTTGAAAAACTGTCGGTTGAGCACCGGGTCTTGGTAGTAGCCGGAATAACCCGCTACATCCTGCGGGTAAAATAAATCCATCCCTGCCCGTGCGAGCATCCGTTCCAGCACTGCGGCGCTGTAAAAATCGGAATAATGCTTTGCGTTTTCTGTCACCGGGTTGGGGATCGGCAATTGGAAAAAAGTGAGGGCTTGTAGCGTCAGATCGAGCGGACTTTTGATGAGTGCACCTACGATTTCGTCAGCGTTGTTGGAGTCGTCCACGTCAAAGAAATGCTCGCTTTGGAGCAGTTTTTCGAGCACGGGTTTTATTTCAAAATTGCTGTCCACCAGCAATTGGGCCAAAGGTGCAATGATTTCATCCTCAACATCTTGCGGGATATTCCGTGTCACAAAAAAGTGATACAGCCTGCGGCAAAAATTCTTGCTGCCCTCGGGCTGCGCAAACACCAAATCCACGAATGCAGTGAGTTCTGCCACCATGCCCGCAGCGTCTTGCGTGGGTGCTGTGATGGTTGCCCCGCCCAAGCGTGGGCTAAAGGTTTTGGGGTCGAAATCGTGACTTTGGGGGTAAGCTTTTCCAGCGGGAAGGTTGGTGTCTGGATCTGAATTCTGATGCCGCTGCGCGTGGTTGAATCCAGTAAAAACCCGTGCCGCTTGCACCACGTCGTCTTCTGTGAATGTGGTATAGTCGCCTGGCCCGGCAGGCTGGCCGCGGCCAACGGTAAAAAGTTCGAAAAACTCACGAGCGAAATTCTCGTTTGGGTTTTGAGCAAAATTTTGGTCGTTGTCAACATAGCTGAGCATACAGTTGTCTGTGACCATTTTGGTGACCAACTTTTTCAGATTGCCCAGACTGCCCCAATGTAGCAACGACAGGTAGTCAAAGAATTCCATGCTGCTGCCACTGGCGGCATCTACGGCAAGGAATTGATGGAAAAACATGGACATTCGGTGCGAGCTGCCGGGATCATGCAGGGCCTCGTTGACCCACCATCCCATTACGAAACGGGTCAGGTCGGCATCATTGCCGGGCAGCGAGGTGCTGGGTGGTTGGGGTGGGTTTACCCAGCTTACAGGGGCGGCGACACCATCGGAATAAAGGGGTTGATCGAGTTGGAACGGGTAGGCGGTTAAAAAGGAGGCGAGCGCTTCAGCGGCAGTTTGGCCAGCCATCTCGTCCACCTTGGCACGGGATTGTCGGAACGACGCACGGCGCAGCAAATGCGCCGCCTTACGCCGCCCTAAAACCCCCGAGAGAGGATTTAAAGAAGCCATTGTAAATCGGTTTAAGATTGAAAGATTAATTACAAGCAAATGGCCCAGCCACTAATTACACCAATTTTCACCAATTTATAATCCAATTCGTGTGAATTAGTGCCATTCGTGGCAACTCCAGCAAGCAAGTACATGATTTAAAAATGGATTTCGGAGGCGGGATGTCGAATGTTCGCCAAGCGGCGAAACTTTGATTAATACTAAACCCGCCTTTGCACAAAAGTGCTACGGCGTGTAAACAAATGAACCGATGGATTAAACAACCCGCCTTCGCCCTAAACGGGCTATGGCGGGTGAACGGGTAAAACGGTCTTGTTCAAATTTTATTTGCAATCTGGTGCATAAATTTTTGTAAAAAAAGAGGCCGCCCCCGATCAAGGGCGACCTCCCAAGCCTTTTGTTCTGGTTTCCAATGTGTTGATTATCAATAAAAAACATCAAATCAAAAAATTGGAAAGAAAAAAATCAGTGCATCACCAACATTTTGGCCACCCCGGTATGGCTGCCCGCATGGATCTTAACAAAATAGAGCCCGTTTTGCAAGCTTGCCACATTGAGCGTGGCAAATTGAGGCCCAGAGCCAAGGCTGCCCAAGGATTTTTGAACCACCATCGAACCAGACAGGTTGAACACTTCGACGGTTGATGCTGCTTTTTGAGCAAGGTTGAAAGCAATCTGCGTAAAATCATTGGCCGGGTTAGGGGTGAAGCTCAACTCCAAGGTATTAAGCGGTTCTTTTGTGCCCACCGTAGGCCTGGCCAAATACACCCAGCGAGAATCGTGACCAGCCTGTACGCCCGTAAGTTGCGCCGTTGAGCCAGGGGAATAGTCTCGCTGATAAACAACGTGAAATTTGTCGTCAATTTTTTTGTAGCAGGACGGCCAAACACCTTCGGTCAACTTCGATATGAGGGAGTCGGGCTCAGGGTCGGTGGCATATTGTACATCTAAGGGTGGCCATTCCCAAGTTTCGCCATAATCCAGCGACCTGACAATGTAAAGGTGGCGAAAATTCAGGCCCTGGTCAGTGTCATAGAGGTTCTCAACGGCAGCAGAGTAGGCAACATAAATTTCCCCATTGTCGGATACTGCCCCAGCCGGCTGGGAAGACAGGCCACAACCGTACCCGACGATAGAGCCCGATGTGAAATCAAGCACACCATTACCGTTCCAATCGTCAGAATAGGCAATTTCAAATAATTCCTCGGGCTTTATCTCGCTCCAATACAGGAGGCCATTGACACCGGGATAGTAATTCGAGGTCGCATCTGTAAGGATGCTGTCGAGCACGTACATCTCTCCAACCCATGCATGAACGAAGCCAGCTGCATCAACCGCCAGTGAGCCGTTTCCGTCCACTGTAAAAACACTCAGAGGTGATGGGGCATTGGGATCTGCACCACCAAGGTCATCAACAGTGTAGCCTTTGTCAATCTTGTACTTTTCAAGCGGAAAATCCCAAATCGTGTAGGAGTCTGGCCAGGTATCGCCACCATCCGAAGATTTGAAAATTTTGCAATCGTTGAAAGAGTTGAAAATACCGACCGCCACAACACCATCACGGGCTGAAATGGCATAATCATCGGAGCTAAGCTCTGCATATTTGGTGCTGTCGAGGCCAGGGATGACCCCTCCAATGATGTCCCAAGTCGCCCCTGCATCCTTTGAGCGCCAGTAAAGCGGGTGGCCATTAAGACCTTTATAGACCGCACCTGTGAAAGTTGGCGTAGGGCCAACAGGGGTTGATAAAGCCAAGAGGTGAATGGTGTTACCGTCAACGGCCAATTTTGACCAAAGCTGACCATTGGCATCTACGGAAGGCAAGTCAGATTCTGTCCAGGTAGTTTGGCCTGCTGGACGGCGAAGGCTACGGAGTACAAACTTTCCATCGGCAGTTACTAAATTCTTGTTCCGGTGGCTGGAAATAAACTCTGTGCCATTTTCGGTTACCACATAGTTGCTGAATCCAGTGCGGACTGTTTCCAAACGACCTGCGGGATAATTGCTGCCGAGCCACTGGGAGCGCTGATTGTATCCAGAGCCACGATCAGTATAGCCAGTTGTTTCATCGGAATTTGACATGACCCAAACCGTGCTTACATTGCCGTCAGGCCACACATGTAGGCGCGCTTGTTCTGTTCCGTTGGACTGAAGGTCATATTGAGTCGGCCCAGTTTCTTCTTCCACCAACTGACCATCGCGGAAAACAGTATGAGGGGCTGGGGGAACTACAACAGACGATGGTGCCGTGGCAAAAGCGGGTTCAAGCCCAGTTCTAGGGCTTGATGCAGGAAGGGACCGCAGTTGGGAGTTGGGGATGGAGGGGCGGTTTTTAATCCGCTGAAGATGGGCAGCTTGTGCTGTGGCTGATAACGCGGAAAGGGACACCAGCGCAGCAAGCAGTAATTTGTTTAACATGGCACAATTTGTTTGGAAAATGTGAAAAGGATATTTGCCCTAAAAATAAGAATCAGTATCACTTGGGCAAAAAATATTCTTCCAAAATGCCGAATATTATCCAAAAAGAATGCTGATCCCTTTGGACGTAAAACAAAGAAGCCGCCCCAAGATTGGAGCGGCTTCTCGAAAAATGATTGCTTTGTAATACCTAAAGCAAATTCAAATTAGTGTTGAACCATCAGTTTGCGGGTAGCAAAAGCGTTGCCAAGGTTGAGGCGTGCGAAGTACATCCCGTTTGGCAGGTCTGAGGTGTTCATTTGAACCGTACCTGTTCCTTGACCAATAGTCACTTTGGCAGTTTGGCGCACTACTTGACCAAACATGTCGTACACTTCGACATTGCTCGTTTGGGTGCGGTCGGAATTGAATTGGATGACAGTGCGGTCGTTGGCCGGATTAGGCAACACGTCGAATTTCAGCGTTTCAGCTGGAACGTTCTTCGCATTTACCAGCGCCCAAGCGGTTGGGTAGCCAATGTAACGGATGGAGTTGTCGGTAGGATCGGTATCCTCGGTGTTGCTGTTCAGGTTTGTCAGCGGAGAGTAGTCAGCTTGGAAAATAACGTGCACTTTGTCGTCGGACAATTTTGCTGCTCCAGTGAAAATTGCCTCAATATACGGCACCTCTACAGAGTCTTCTTCGACCAAGGAGGGGTTCATAACTGCCTGTGGCAGGGTCCAGTTCATGCCGTAGTCGGCTGAAGATACGATGTAAGGCTGGCGGAAATTGTAACCTGTGTTTATGTCCAGATACAATTCATGCACCGTTGAATAAGCAACGTAGATGTTTCCAGCAGCATCCAGCGATCCGGCAGGCCATGAGCTAAGGCCAACGCCATAGTTGGAGATGTCAGTGACATCCAACACCTGGTTGTTGTTGATATCTGGGCAGTACCCCGAAATAAAGCCTGAATTGTCGGCCATCGTCGAGTTCCAATATACAATGCCGATATTGGTGCCAGGGTAAAACGTCCAGCCAGTATCGGTAATGAGACTGTCGTTGACGTAGGTAGCACCGTACCACATGTGTGCAGTACCAGCGTCGTCAACCAACACATCTGTAGTGCCATCGCTCGTGAAGATCGCATAGGGAGTTGGAGCGTTCGGGTCAGCTGGCAATACGCTGGGATCGTAGCCAGTGTTTACCACATACTTGTCAAGCGGGAAGTCATTGACAATACGCTTTTCCCATGATGAACCATTGTCAGTCGAGAGGTACAGCAAACAGTCGTTCCAAGTATTGGTAACGGCAATGGCGATGGTTTCACCATTTGCATCAATGGCATAACCTTCTACATCGGTGCCTGTAAAATGGGTGCTGTCAATGCCTGGGAGCAGTTGGTCTTTAATATCCCAAGTAGCGCCGCCATCTTTCGAGCGGAAATAAACCACAACACCGTCCATGCCTTGGAACTTAGTGCCCATGTTGCCTACGGGAAGCGTTGATGCGATTACGTGCAATGTTTTGCCGTCGCTACCGCCAATGGCAACGCGACTCCAGAGTTCTCCACTTGCAGTGGTAGGGATTTCACCTTCTGTCCAAGTGCCAGCACCTGATGCGCGCTTGGCCCAGTGGATACGGTTTGTTCCTGCATGGGTAAAGACGTACTCGGTCCCGGCTGCATCTGTGGCATAGTTGGTAAAGCCTGTCCGTACGCTTTCAACGCGAGCGGTAGGCTCAGGGCCCCAAGTGCCAGCAGAGGCAGTATTGTAGCCCGTTCCGCGGTCAGGGTAGCCCGTTACGTTCTGGCTGAATGTGAACACCCCTGTGAGGTCGCCGCCTCCATTGTTTTGAATACGGTGGCCGATGCCGCCGTTGGATTGGAGATCATACACTGTGGTGCCAAGGTATTGCAGCAAGGAATTTTCTGCAGGTGGGACAGACTGTTGTCCATGGTTGTTGGGTGTATTTTCAAACCCGGTGACATGCGTTTTAACAGCTGGAACAGCCACTTGTTTGGTGGGTTGCGGCAGGTTGCTCTTGATCTTGTTCACCTGTGCAAACGTTGTCGCGCCAAACGCGAGCACGAAGAGGAGAATGAGTGTAAGGTTACGTTTCATGTTTAGAAAGTAGATTTAGTTAGAAAACTCAGAAATGACAAAAGTGATTGAAAGGGCGAGTTTTCTTGGCGGCGGGGAGGTCAAAGGTAAGGATAGCTTGCCAATTGGTGGCTACGCTTTTTGCCCTGAATGTAAAATACTGACCAAAATGACTTAAAGTTTACCTGTGAGGGTGAATTTTGGAACAAACAACAAGGCCCAACGAAATCGCCGGGCCCTATTGTTTGCTTTTTGGCCTAATTTTGCGTTTTGACCACTTTGTAGGTTTGCGTCGCTCCCCCGGACCCGACCCGAAGGATGTAAAGGCCGGGGGCGAGGTCGGCGGTAGGCAATGAATAAGTGCTTTGGCCTGAGCCGTATTGTTGCGTTGTCTCGAGCCGTCCACTCAGGTCGAACAACTGAAGTTTAACAGGCAGATCGCCGGGAGAAGCATCTATGACGTCCAGGTTTTCGGCAAATGGACTGGTGGGGTAGATATGCGGATCTGTGGACGGTGAGAATGCGTCTCGATCGCCTCCATTGGGTGGGCCAAAACCAAAGCTGCCGAGTTCATAAACATCATAGCTATAGGTTCCTGGAAAGTTATTAGTGATGCATATATGTGTAACAGGGCCACCAGGTGGGCCATATGCATCTATTCTAAGTATTTCTACGAGACTAACTTCTTCCCGGATGACAGCATAATCAAGGCTAGGACCTGACTGGGTAATTATTGAGGGACCTTGATATCCAATATTCTGAGTTGGCAATGTCGTCGGGCATTGACTGGTTTGGTCAGTTCTTTTGAATAGCCTTGCAGTTAAAGGGTCGACAAGACGAATTGGATGAATATTACAAATATCTCCTTTTCTCACCTTAATCCAGAGTCTGTTGCCATTTATATAATTAAAATAATAACCACAACACCCCGAGACTATCGTAGTGCAATTAGCGATACCCGCGTTTCCTGGCATTGGCGAAAGCTGAACAATATCCAGATCTAAAATGATTGCGGGAAATTCTATAAATGATGCATTGGGACTTACTATCCAATTACCTCCCGAGTCAGTGCACAAACACATGCCGGCAACCGTGACACGATGCGCCGAGCCAGGTATGAGCCCGGTGACGGTCATTGAAGTATTAAAAAAATGATTGGTTTCATTCAGGAGAATATAATTGTTTCCTACTTTTTGGAAAACCGATACCCTGTAGCCATTTGCTCCGGGTACCGAGTCCCATGCAATGTCGGCAGTGGTTGTGCCGATCCTGGTGGCATGAAGGTTTGCAGGGAAGTCAAGTTCGCAGTTACATGGATGGGTGTTCGTGACAAGATTCGTTGGGAGTGAAGTAGCAGATAGCAAATGCCCTGAAAACAAGAGTAAAACCAGAGAAAAAAGAACTTTTTTTGACATAAACCGAGAAATGTTTTTGAAAAAACGGAGATGAGTAATGTCGTAAAGATATTAGCATCCGATTGGAAAAATTTGTAACGATTTTTTAGCACTTTTCCCCACAATATGTACAACACTCACTTGGTTCAGTTGGTAAAATCCCTGACCCCGGAAGAACTTAAGGAACTGGCTCTCTTTGTAGATTCTTCCTTTTTCAACCGGAGCAAGTTCCGGGGTAATATGAGCAGGCTTCTTTCGCTCATGGTAGAAATCGCGTCTGGAGAATGGGAATTTGATAAAAAAGCGGTTTTTGGGCGACTTTTCCCAGGAGAAAAAGAAACGGGGGGGCGCCTGGAAAAAAATATGAGTGAGCTCAGCAAACTCATCCGGGCTTTTATGCTGACCAATCATTATTGGAGACCGGAAAACGAGTTCTATCAAAACCTTGATTGGGCGGGATTGCTACGAGGGCGTTCGCTGAATACCCGTTACCAGCATACCATCGGACAACTCAGGGAATCTCTGGGGTCTGGGGCGTTTGAAACAACAGGCTATTGCCTTAAGCAAGTGCTTTTTGAGAAGGAAGTGCTTCTTTGGGAAAGCTACTACAACCAGGCGAAAGGGGGGCTAAACCTTCCAGCCTTGTTCCATCGCTTGGAGGTGTTTTACCATCTAAACCGCCTGGAATGGATCAACAAGCTGCTTTTGCAGCAAAAAGTCGCTCAAGTGACCATTTCAAATGCGGCAGATTTCCTTTTTTTAGAAATTTCTATCCCAGTGTCTTTATTGCAAGAAAGTGCCAGTTTGCAGATCAATTTTCAAATTTATCAGTTGTTAAAACAAGACGTGCCAGATGTACAAGGTTTCAATGCACTTGCCGATTTGATAAAGCAACACGAAGAAAGGATCGAATCAGACGAGCTTCAAGAATTTTATGCCTTTCTGCGCAACCTATGCACCTTGCTTTTCAATTACGGGCACTTCGAGCTCTTGCCGCTGCTCTTTCAATTGCAAAAAGACAACCTGGAAAAAGGCTATTTCTACCACGATGGAAAGATACCTCATGCTGCGTTCGGCAGTATTGTTTCCGTTGCCATCAAAATTGAAGCATATGCCTGGGCCTTGCAATTTATGGAGATGCACAAAGACCGGATCATTGGCGGCGAAGAGAACAATGATCTTTACCGGCTTTCCATGGCAAATTATTTTTTTGCGCAGAAGGAATTTGAAAAAACCCTGGATTGGATACCGGCTGCACCACAGAACACCATGTTTTTGTACCGCGCGCGCCGCCTCAAATTGAAAGCATATTACGAGACCCATTCAGATCTCCTCTTTTACGAATTGGATGCCTTTAAGATGCTCATCAGCCGGGCTTCTCAAAAACTCATTTCCCCACAGTTTCGAGAATTGCATGCCAACTTTGTCAATTATCTTTACCAAATTGCCAAGTCAATCCCCGGCGACAAGGCTCGACTCAGGACCCTTGCGCAGCGAATTTCGGCCAAAACGGCAATAGCCGAAAAAGATTGGTTGCTCGAAAAGTTGGAAGGGATGGGTTGAATGGGGTAGGCGCCCCTTTTTCCGTTACGAAATTCAACCCATCCTCGGGTATCTAAGTCGGTAAAGCGCCACATGGAGTGGTAAGTCTTGACCTTTTTCCTTGAGTTCTTAGCGTAATCCATGGCTTCGGCGTGGGGTATTCTCCCTTGAAATCGTTATTGGTTGGCATTTCGCGCTGCGCCCACATTTGTGCTGTAAACGGGCAATTTGCTTGTCCTATTTTGATCTTGACCGGCAAGCTATTCCCCATTTTTTCACCTTAAATTTTTTAACATAATGCCAACCATGCGCAAAATGGCTGTGATCGCCATGCTCCTCTGCACCTGGATGCCCGTATTTGCGAGCATCCTCCCCGAAAGTTCCGAACCCGATTGCCAGTGCCCTCAAGTAACCGGCCTGTCGGCCAGCTCGACTACGCTTACAATGACAGTATCCTGGTTACAACAGGCAGCTTTTATTGACTACTTGGTACAAGTATACGAATCAGGGTCTTCCGTATTATTATTTCAATCTTCTACTACAGGCAATTCTGTAGTTATCAATGGTACATCGCCAGGTACTGACTATGTTATTAAGGTAACAGGGATTTGTGCTGATAACAATCATGGTCAATTGGGTATAAAAAATTATCAGACCATCGCGCCACCTCTATTTCCTTCATGCCCCAATCTTGAAGTTGGAGATGTTGGAGATGACCAGCAACATGCAGCCGACATCAATTTTAGGTCCAATGATCAAATAGACCGGATCGGAGACGTGGATTTTTATCGTTTTGTAATCGGTGCAGATGATGCATGCCCTAATAAAACGATCATTCTAAATAGCTTGTCGAACGATTATGAAATAGCTGCCAGCTACACATGCGTCGGATGCGTAAAAAAGTCATTTATGGGTACCAATAACCCTGCAACGCTTGAGGACATGGTTGTAATCACTAAATCCCCAGAGGATCCGTTCCCCTTGGTTGTATATGTGTCAGTTTCTGGATTTAACAATGCTCATAATTCTTACGATTGCTATCATCTTAGCGGCAATTGGAACGCATGTGGAATTGGGTTGTCAAGCGGTGGGGGTGGAGAATCAAATATGGTCGCTATGCCTGACCTGTTTTCTAAGAGCCTGCAAATCAATTTTCAAAGCCCTTTTGAGCGTGACCAACCAGTAGATATTCAACTATTCTCCGCCGAGGGTCAATTGATCATGGGTGAATCTGTCAAAGTGTTAAATGGCGAAAGCCAGCTTAACCTGGATATACCAGACATGAACAACGGCATCTATTTTCTCAATGCCACTGGGGCATTTGGTCAAAAGTCTTGCAAAGTCGTCATCGCAAAATAGCTTGGCGAAGCCAACGCAGTTTTCCTATTTCACACTTAAAAATTTTGGTACTGAGCAATTAGATTATGGCGTATCCTTGTTCAATGAGTGGTTATTCAAAGGCCACTCATTGAACTTTTTTGTAAAGTTCTGCATCAAACCTCCTCCACATAATCCAAATCACGGTCAAAAGTCTCCTTCATCCCCCAAAGCGCAATGAACGCTATCCCCAGGCAAACCGCTCCCACGATATAACCTGCCGTGATAACGCTCCCCGTCACCGCCGCGCCTTTGAGGTATTTGAAGGACTCGTTGATGGGCACCTGCATCCCGCGCGCAAAATTCGGAACAGAAGTGGCCACGGTAGAGCGCAAGTTTGTGCCAAACTGCTCTGCGCCAATGGTCACAAAAATGACCCAGAATCCGACCGAAAATCCGAGGATAAAATGGCTCAGATAAAACATGGTCGGGCTGCTAAAGGGTAGCGCGAGATAAGCCAGCACCGCCAGCACATCCAAACTTAAGAAAATGGCCATCACCTTCACCCGGCTGCGCAGTAATTGACTCAAAAGTCCCGAAGCCAAATCGCCCAAAATGAGCCCGATGTACGCAATGGCAATCGCATTTGAGGCCAAAATGCCCTCCAGGCCCTTTGCCTTTCCAAACTCGGGCGAAAAGAAAACCAGCACTCCAATGACAAACCAGGTAGAGGTGCCAATAAAGATGCAACGTAGGAAACGGGATAGTCGATCCCAACTGGTGAAAAGTGCGAAAAAGTTGCCGCGGCTGATGTGCTGTTGCTGTTTTACTTGCTTGAATATGCCCGATTCCGACACGCTCACCCGCAGCACCAAGAGCAAAATGCCCAGCGCGCCACCGATGAAATAGCAGTCGCGCCACCCAAAGTTGTGCTCGATCACCCAGGCAAGCAGGGCGCCGGAAAGCCCAATGCTTGCTACCAGCATGGTGCCGAGCCCGCGCTTGTGCTTGGGCAGCACTTCGGCCACGAGGGTGATGCCCGCGCCCAATTCGCCCGCCAGCCCAATGCCCGCTATGAAGCGATAAAAAGCGTAGTCGGCATAGCCCGTGGCGAATCCATTGAAAATGTTGGCGATGGAATAGAGCGCAATGGAAAAGTACAGTACGCGCACCCGCCCACGCTTATCGCCCAGCACCCCCCAAAGGATGCCGCCCACGAGCATCCCGAACATTTGCCAGTTTTGGAGCGAGAGGCCCTTGTCGGTTAAGTCTTGGCCGGAGAAACCAAGTTCTGTGAGGCTTTTTACGCGCACAAAGCCAAAGAGCAACAGGTCATAGATGTCTACAAAGTAGCCCAAGGCGGCCACTATGACAGCGGCGTTGAGAATTTTAGTGTTAGCGGTGTTTTCAGACATTGTTAAGACGGTAGGGCGAAGTTCATTTCGCCTTCGAAAAAATTTCCGCAATGTTAGAAAAACAGCTCCGTTCGGAACACGAAAAAACGAGGGCCCCCAAAATTTGCTGTGTGCCTTCCGCTATTGGTTTTTACTCGCCATCTTTTTTAAAAGAGCGTTCAGGCGAATGATGTCGCGCTCTGAAGTAGGCTTTTTCTTCCAAAAAGGCCTAAAGGCTTCGGTTCTGAGGTCCATCTTTATATTGGAGTTTTCCACCCGGAAGTGCCTTTTAGGAAAGGGAAAACTTTCTTGCCCGGGCTTGACAAAAAAGCCACCGATGATCAATTTTTCGGGCAACGGAATGCTCGGGTCAGGATTTAGGCTTGGATTGAGAAACACAGGAAGGCCGTTCTTCAGGTCTTCTTCATGGCTGGTGTAGTAGAAGTTGACCTTGCAGAAATCGAAATGGGTTCTGTAGAACCGCACCAGATCGCGGTTTTGTTTGCTTGTGTTGAGCGAATCACGCAGGGCCTCTTTATGTTGGCCGTGTTTTTTAAAAAGTTCAATCCGAGCCTTGGCGTCGGAAAGCCATACGACAAGGCCATGTGTTTGCAGGTCTTTGGTAGTGTAAAGCGGTTTGGGGGATTGAGCATTTGCCAGCAGGGTGGAGATGACGGCCAAAAGCGTCAACAATAGGTTTTTCATGTGAAGAAGATTGAAGGTTATTGTTTTGGCAGGCAAAACCGAGCGGCGTTGAAAAAAGTTTCTCCCCAATAGAAAAAGGGAAACCGCGATGCTCAGACCGGTTTCCCTTTTAATCGCCGGACCAAATTCGGCCAGGACGTGCTGCAAAAATGATAGTGAGTGGTTTGAAAATTATTTTTGTTAATGGCCTTTGTTGAGCTCCCCAAGAATTTGTTGAGCGCGATCCAAAATCGTAGTGTCTTCGATGTGGACGATGCCACCGTTCGGGCCAGGCTCGAGGTGGAACTCTACCACTTGCCCATCTCTGTATTGGTGCGCACCAAAATAATTGCGCACGGTTTGTTCATCAAGATTGAGTTCTTGGGCGATTCTGGCCACGCTGCCACTGGGTAGTGCGTGTTTGATGCGACGGAGCTCCTCAAAAGTGATATTCATAAGCAAAGTGTTTAGTGAATGTATATAGTCAAAAAATCTCCCTAAGGTATGCGAACCTATAAACGATAAGCAAGTGAAGGGAGAAAAATTTTTTCGGAAATGAAAAATTCCTCCAAAAAGCAGTTTTCTGTAATGTTAAAAATCCGGTTTCCCGCAAAATTTTGTCATCCAATTTGAAATTTCAGGCCATCTATGTTCCGTTTTGCTATACGATATTCCCTCCTGCAAAAACATCCTACCTTTGTTGCGCCGATTCGGAAAGTGACGGCCCAAAATTGTACGCCCAACCCATCGCAGACCCATGGTTCTCCACATCGTTTCTTTTGACATCCCTTATCCCGCCAACTATGGCGGAGTCATCGTCATCTTCAATCAAATAAAAGCGCTTCATGCCCAAGGGGTCAAAGTTATTCTACACTGTTATCAGTACGGAGATCGGACGCCTCAGCCCGAACTTGCCAATTACTGCCACGAGATATACTACTACAAACGAAGCCGCTCTTTGTTCTACCAAGTTAGCTTGCTTCCGTTTATAATGCGCACCCGCCAAAGCAGTGCGCTGCTCAAACGGCTGCGCAAAGACCAATATCCTATCTTGTTCGAGGGCATGCATACTGCTGGCCTTATCTGGTATCCTAGCTTGCGCAGCCGCCAGAAACTCCTGCGTATGCACAATATAGAATGGCAATACTATGAAAGCCTCTCCGAACTTACATCGGCAACTGCGCCGCTTGAAAAGGCCTACTATTTCTCAGAAAGCATCAAACTTCAGCGCTTAGAGCCGAAAGTCCTGCTTCATGCCGACGAGATTATTGCTATTTCAGGCACTGACGAGGCTTATTACCGTGCCCTCAAGGCCAATACGCACTACATCCCGGCATTTCACCCCAATACGGCGGTAGAAAGCCAGTTGGGCAGGGGTGAGTATGTGCTTTTCCATGGGAAACTCAGTGTTCCAGATAACGAACTTGCCGCCACTTGGCTTATTGAAGAAGTGTTTTCTGAATTCGACATCCCATTTGTCATCGCAGGCATGGACCCTTCAGACCGATTGCGCGAGCTCGTTTCTCAACACGATCATGTGCGCCTGATAGAAAACCCTGATGAGGCCGAGATGAACAGCCTGCTTACAAAAGCACAAATCAACCTGCTCGTGTCGTCCCAATCCTCTGGCGTCAAGCTTAAGCTCATCAATGCGCTCTTTCGAGGTCGCTTTTGCATCGTCAATGATCATATGGTGCGGGGCACGGGCCTTGCCAAACTTTGCTACGTCCGCAATTCTGCCGCAGCCATGCGCCAAACCATCGAAGCCCTCATAAACGTGCCTTTTGAACAGGGGAAAATAGCAGAGCGCCGCGCCATACTTGAAGTCGAATTTTCCAATGCCGAAAACGCAAAAAAATTAATGAGCCTTGTGAAGTGGTAGAACAAACGCTAAAAAAAATCCACCGTGTTGGCAAAATGCTCAACGCGCTGGCGACAGTCTCTCCCACATTGGCGGGGAGTGTAGCTTTTCGCATTTTCTGTACGCCAAAACGACTGCCAGTGCGTGAAAAAGACCGAGAATTTTTGGCAACAGCTACCCATTCAACTTTCCGTACCGAAGGGCTTTCTATCCGCAGCTATGTTTGGGAATCCCAAACACCCAATGCTCAAACGGTACTTTTTCTTCATGGTTGGGAGTCCAATGCGGCCCGCTGGCACAAGTACATCAAGGCTGCTATAAAAGCCGGATTCCGGGTTGAAGCTTTTGATGCCCCGGCAAGCGGTTATTCTAGCGGAAAATTACTAAACGTGCTTTTATACAGCCGCACGGTTAAAAAACACATCGTAGAGAACGATGCCCCTTATGCCATCATAGCGCATTCTCTGGGTGGCGCAGCAGCCGTGATGAGCCTTGCCCTCTTGGGTGCAAAACGCCCTCAGAAAATGGCCGTGCTTGCGGCATTTGCCGAATCTACGCGTGTCCTTCGCGACTTTGCGCACATTTTGGGGGCGAATGAGTCCGTGCTTCAAGCCTTGTTCCGACACATTGAGCGCCGAAGTGGGCTTTCTGTAGAGGAATATTCTGTTCGCAAAAAAGCCGCTGAACTTAAAGAGATAGAAGGTTTTGTGTTACACGATCTCAACGACGAGGTAGCACCTGTTTCTGAGGGGCTTGCCATCGCGGAATCGTGGGAATGCCGCTTTTTGCAAACGGAAGGTTTTGGGCATCGGATGCAGGACAAGGCGGTGGTGCAGGAGGTGATTAAGTTTTTGGTGTCAAAAAAAAGCGGCCAGACAGCACTTTAGCTGCCCGACCCCCTTCACGAGATTGAACCGGGATTAGAAAGCGGAAGGAGGATTAAACATGCTATGGATTAAATCTGGTCGGAATGTAATCGGTAGGAAGATGTCCTAAGCTATAGGATTAAAATCGGCTGAGGAGGTTATCGGATATTTTCGATGCATTCAAATCTGTCATGAGCGCCCCAACTTTATGGGGCACCCACGACTGCAGAAAAGAGCAACTTTTCGTCCATTTTTTTGGTGATTGGTGATTGGTATAATGGTGATTGGTGGATTGGTCATACTAGTCACCAATCACCAATATACCAATCACTAATCCATCAATCACCATTAACCAATCACTACTTCACCTGTATCATCGTTTTCGTCGCGCTGTCGGTAGCCGTTTCCAGCGTGTAGAATAGCGTGCCCGAGGTATTTAGCAGTCCTTTTTCTAACGAAATGGTATTGTAACCTTTCGGGAAATCACCTTTTTGACGGAACACAAGACGACCAGACTGATCGAACACGGAAAGTGTGGCGGTTGCTGCATCTGGCAAGTGGAAACCTACCAGTGTGCGGTTCACAAATGGGTTGGGCTGATTCTGGTATAGCTCAAAGCCCACTCCAGTGATGGTACTACCGTCTTTATTATTGAAGCGCAGCGCGATGTCCAATCTGTTGGCTGATGGATCGGCAGACGGGTTGATTTGGTAGCCTTCCGCCTTTGTAATGCGGCTTGATACTCGAATCATCTTGTTTAGTTCGCCTGCCTTGGTAGCCTTGAATTTCAAGGTGAACTCTGCTTGCTGCGTCCCGTCAAAAGAGGTCGTGAGCGCGTTATCGCTTGCAAATGTGGCGAAGTTGTCGGCCTTCATGCCTGGGCCTGGTACGATGTCAGCAAGATCCAAGTCGTTGTAATTCAAGGTAAACTGATAGCCAGCAACCTTTTCGGCGGCCTTGAACTTTACTTCAAAAACTTCCCCGGCTTTCACGGTGCGGTCTTCCACATCGAAGAGCATGCTGGCGCTCGTGCGTTCCTCCACGCTCATCAGCGAGTTGGCAATGGCTGATGCATTTACATCGCCCACCTTGATGGCTACGAAATTGTCCTCGATAGCATTTGCTTGTATGTCGGCCACCGTTTTTGTCTCAGGGAAAGCCGTCTGGAAGGGGTTTGCATCATTGGGGAATTGGAAGGACTTGTCCACGAAGCGCCAGCTGTCGTTGGAAGGCAAGTCGGTGTATAGGCCCAGGATAAGTTTGCGCAATTCAACAATGTCGAAGGTCGTGATGCTTCCAGACTTGTTTGCATCGGCGGCAATCATCTTGTATGGGGTGGTGAAGGGTTCAACCCCAAGGATATGCTTGCTGATTAGCACGAGATCGTAGGTCGTCACGCCGTTGAGGGGGTTATCGTCCTTGGTGGGCGTGATGGTGTAGTCGGCGTGCATTGGCACGGCATTGCTGAAGGAGTATTGCCCACTTTGGTCCGTCACGTCAAACAAGTTGAAGGTTGGGCCAGCGAGTTCCACGTCCGTTTCTTCCAAGCCATCGCTCATCTCCGTTTTCAACAAGCCTGCTACCGTAGCAGACCCAGCACCGCAGTTGCCAGCGTTGTCTTGCACGATAATGTAAGTTTCGCAATAGTCAGCATTGCCGTAGGCATCTTGTGCCCAGAGCTGTACACATTGGGTACCGACTTCCGTGCAATCAAAGTTTAGACTGATCGCTGGGTTGCCATTGCCATCTACCGGGAATCCTGCCGTGCCGTTGCTACATTTTCTGATCGCAAAAAGCAAGTCGTCCGCCGGTGTGCAGTTGTCGGAGGCATGCAGCAGAAAGTCACTGGCATAGAGCGTTATTGCACCAGTTGGCATCATATTGGCCGACATGCCGTTTAGGCATACAATGCTGGGCGTCTTACAGTCTTTCACGGTGAACATGTACTCGCATACGCTCTCATTGCCGCAACCATCGGAAACAATCCACTTTATTTTGTGGGTGCCGTAAGGAAATTCTGGCACCACGTAGGTGGCGGGCGAGGCTGGCGTATTCCAACGCACGGAAGCGCCGAGACTTGTGCCATTTAAGGTGGTTTGCATGGCGAAGCGATACTTCTGGTTGGCTGCTACGCTCCGCTTATCGAATTGGCGCGGCGTGCCGCCAGAGAAGTTGGGCGTATTTAGGTTGTCGTAATTCACCGTTCCTGCTGCGGGCGGATTGGTGCTACTGACCACTGTTTCCATGCTCCCATTACCATCCGTATCGAGAAACAGGAGGTAACGAATGCTCAGGTTGGAGCCGGAACAGAAATCGGTGGCCGAAACGCTCAGGTCAACGGGTGTTTCACCAAGGTCGTGCGATTGGCTTTGGAGGTCCCACCAATAGCTTTCGTTCCAGAGTTGCGGATCATTGTTTGTCAAGTCGCAGAATTCCTCCGGGCTGGGCGGACAAATCATGATAGGAGGCTGAGTGTCAATGATTTTGATGATCTGTTTGTACTTGTAACAGTTTGCGTTTTGCGTCCAGAATTGACTGTAATTGGTCGCTGATGGATCGCCCGGATTAATTTTCACTACCGTTGGCGCCCATGGGGAAGCTGTGCCTGCTGCCGAAACGGTAGGTCCAGGCAAGTTGCTGACATGGTTGGTATTTGTATGAGGGTTTGGATTCGGCACCTCAACGCAGGGCAAATTAGGGTTGTAAGTACACCAGTTGATGATCGTCCAGGTACGTTCGATCTTGTAGCAGGCGTCGGGTACAATCGTAAATATTTGATCCACAAAACTCACACCCAAGAGTTCGCAATCTTCCCCATAGAACTGAGGCTCGCCAAACATTCCAGTACCGTCGCAGGTATTCACAATGGCATCGTCTGGGAATTTGACAAAATAATTCTGCTCGTAGTTGACCACAATACGCTGTGTGCATTGAGCAGTATTTCCATGGCAATCATACACCTTGAAGGTGCGCACGATTGTGCCTTTGTTGCATACGGTGTCAAAATTGTTGTAATTGACAGAGTGCGCCAGGCCCTTTTGCCCCTGATAATTGTAGGAAGCGTCAAGGCAACTGTTGTCATAAACGTTTGGTTTGCCATACGTCCAAAGCGTTGGGTCAAAGTTTTCGCAATTGACCGTGACGTTAAAGGGAGCATCGCAAATTGGCTTCAACTTATCTTGTACCTGTACCACAACCTCCGCTTCGTTGTAGATTGGGTCCCCGTCCGTATTGAGTGAGATGGTGCCATCGGCGCACAATTGGTATACCCGCACGATGACCTTCAATGCTGTACCGACTTCACAGCTATAGAACGTGATAGAGTCCGATTCAACGGTAGCAAGCCCGTATTCGCTAAGCCCTCCTGCATTGGCATTGCAGGGAGAATGGTCGAGTGCGTTGATACAATCGCTGTAAGGCCATGCCCTTCGGATGCTGAACTTGATGCTGCTGCACTCGTCGTAGGATCCATCATCGAAAGTGGCAGCATGTACACAGGTTACCCCGGCGAATTCACCATTCGCGACGTTGGCATAATAGCAATCATTCGGGTCGTCCTTACCTATGGCCACCACCGTCGTCTCGTCGCAGGATGCCACGGGCGGGGAGTGGTCAATTACCGTAAGTTTGAACTCAAGCGTGCTGGTGTTTCCACAGGCATCCTGCGCAATGTACCTCACGGTGTGGACACCGACGGGAATGCAGGGCGTGAGTTCAAAGGATCCGAGGGTATCGGGATTATTTGTCGGGTTGCCAGGGAAATTGAATAACCCGCCCATGACTGGTACAATACTGGTTGTCAACCCGGTATAGGGATCTTTCGTGATAATTAGTGCTTGTATGTTACTGACTCGAGAGCAACCGTCCTTTACAAGGATATCGGGCAGCTCGATGCGACTACAGCAATCATAAGGATCTGTAGTTTCCACGATGTCCGCTTGCGAGCCAATGAAGCTCGGCCCTGTTTGGTCAATAATCCGGATGATTTGGATATGCTGGGTAAATTTCCCGGTACAATGGTCTATGATAGACCATTCGCGATTTATGGTATACGATCCGTCGCAAGTCTGCACAGCTTTGTCTTCATACTCTGCGTGGAGGGTATTGCAGCCATCTCTCTGGTTAAATACATAAGGGTATCCTTGCAGTCCCTTGCTTTCGATCCAGTTGGCAGTAGGGTAGGTATCATTGCAATCAAACACGACCTGAGGGGCATCAATGCCATCGTAATTGGGCGGCAGGGAAACATCCCTGAGCGTAGGCCGCATCTGTTCAATCTGTTGGATACTGGTGGACGCGTTTCCACTGGCGTCCTTGGCACTCCAGCGACGCTGTATAATCGCAGACAAACCTGTTCCACAATCTTGGGGCGTCATTTGGTCTGTGTAAGTCAAAGTAACGTTTGAACAAGGGTCTAGCAAACCGGCTGGAACGAGGTAGCTCTGGAAACCATTCTCGGTTACTTGTTGCGCAGTCAAGCCATTGGGAAATCCAGCGCCGAATACACCGGTCATTGTCATGACGAGTTCTACTTTTTCAACCGTTGAAACATCTAAAAAGCCATTCAAGTCGCTCACGCGGATCTTCCAGCTGCCGTTGGCGTTTTCATTGTCAAAACTGCTCAGCAAGCCTACACCGTAGGGGATGGTGGCACATTGGTCGGTTGTATAATTTTGAGTGGTCAAAAGTTGCGATCCTTCATCATCGAATTGTACAAATAGCGGTGCAGGAGCACCACCTGTAACCTGATCCGAGAGGGTTACCACCGTGCCGGACGGGCTTACCGCTTGTATTCGGAGGTTGTTGTTAAAGACATCGCCGGATATCTTTACCCGCACATCCACATCATTCACAATCGCATTCAAGGACAAATTGACGGGGATGTCAAATTCCTTGGTTTGGAAATCCCCCACATTGATGGGCAAATTTTGCGTATTAAAGCGCAAGGTCATTTTTACCAAGTTAGAAAAAAGCGGGTCGAGCGGGAAATTGCAAGGCAAAGTGATGGACGAAGGGGTACACGCAATCGGCGGTGCCAGATTGTCCACAACTTTAATGTCGCCGGTACACCTATTGCTCGTTTCGGGATCGGTTACCCGCACCCTGTAAGTTTTACCCACATCAATGCGGTCCAGTACCGCCGGCACCCAAGGGCCGTTTCCATAGGGGGGTATCTTATCCAACTCTACTACATAAATGCCGTAGCATTTATAAGGGCCGCCTTCCAAGACTTGATCGGCATTAATGGTAGTAATGCAATCAGGCCCCAAGGCTACCTGCACCAAATCATTGCAAACCAAGCCACTAATGGCGTTTGGATAGTCCACCACAGTCACCGTAAAGGAACAGGTTGAAGTATTGCCGGAGGCATCTGTGCATTTGAATATATTGACAATTGGGCTGTCTTCTACCCTATAAATCTCACCAGAAGGGACCCCGCTTATTTGTTCAGCAACATTGTTGCCTAGGGTCGAGTATTTTACAAAACCGTTGTAAGATTTGTTTGGGAAGCTCGTCCCAAAAGGATAGGCTTTGCCTGCGCCTGGATTGGAAGACACGCGTAAATTTCCATCCGCAAACTGGCGAACGCCGTCCGTGTAATTTAAAGGAATACCAGTACTGCTCGTGATATAAATGCCTCTTGTTTGACCCGACGGTATGGCGATGCCAAAGCCGGGCATGGGTGTGCCAATGAGCGCGTTAACGGATGTTATATTCCCAGTCCCGGCCAAAGTCCATGCCGCTGGATTGTTTTCTAAGCCGGCGAAAGAACCAGTGTTGGTGGTATAATACACCTTCATGGGCCAGGTTCCAATATCAAGTGAAGGGCCGAATTGCGTGATAGTAAGGGAGTTGGCCCCCAAATTGGTCACGTCAAACATGATCCCGGCTTGGCCGTTGTTGAAGTTTACCGGGTGGTCTACCTGACCATCTTGCGCAAACAAACAGTTGTCTGAGCAGGTCACTTGGTAGTTGTAGCTGTTGGTTTCGCAGGCTCCTGGCTGGAGGCTGATTGTAAAGCTGCCTGGGCAGTTGATTACAGGCTTTGTGTCATCTTTTACCGTGATTAATTGTATTGCAGACGCAATCACGCCACCCCCGCAAGGATCTACCAGCTCCCACATTACCACGTTGGCACCAACAGGCGTAGGGATGGTAGTCGTCACCGGGTCGTTCACCACGGTTGCCGTACCGCCATTGATGCGATACTGCAGCTGAAAACCAGCATTGGAACCTACTGGCAAAAAAGTAGGCAAATAAGTGGTCACATTGACAAAACAGGAAGTCGAACCAGCCCCAGTGAACACTGTTTGGGTGTTGGGGGCTGTCATCGCGCAGTTGATGATGGGGATCTGGCTCACTTGTGCTGTCCATCCCGCTGTGCTGATGGCATTGTCTGCGCGGAATTCAAAGGTCAATGCCTCTGCCGGATTGGCGCCTATTGCAGCAATACCTTTATTAGCTGTCACTGTGCCAGGGCTTATGGTTTGCCAGTTTCCCCCAGGAAATCCGGAAAAAGTAGGCCCTTCTGGCCCGAGTATTTTTCGGGCAGGATCAGCTGCTTCAGCATTGTAAATGTAAAAAGCATCGTAACCCGCCTCCAAGCCGAAGGAGCTGAACCGGATTTGGATTCGATGCGTGGCGGGATTGGATGGCAAAAACGTTACCGTGGCGTTTGCGCCATTGTTGTAATTGGCGCCTGGGCCGCCCCAGTCGTTGAAATCGAAATAACAAGGTGCCTGCAAGCCAATTTTGAAGGTACCTGCGGGTCCAGTGTTGGCCGTGTTTACGGTCGTTTGCGCAACCAATGGAGCGCAGGCGAACGTCCACGAAAGGGCCATGGACAAAAGGGTATTAAAGTTGCTCTTTTTCATGCGAGGATAATCGTTGAAGAATAAAAAAATCGGAACCGTCACAGCGCGTAGGCGCTTTGATAATTTGCTTACGCGTTTGAAAACCAATTGTTTGGAAAGGAAATGGGGTGGGTGAGTCTTCGGATCAAATTCTAATTAGTCAGCATCACCCTGGTCTCGGTGTGCAGTGCTTTCAGCAAAATTTTGGGTGTATAGGAGGCTTCTTTTTCAAAGCCAAGGGTGGCAGCGGCGGGGATCGAAAGTTCCAAAGCCTGGGCCACAGTAGCACCTTTGCTGATTTCCATTACAATGGCCTTAAAATAGGCCACCCTGCGGAGGGTGTTGTCATGAAGCGGGGTGCCTTCAGAGATGCCGGGCAATTGCTGGTTGAGCACCGTCACCTGCGCGAGCAAGAGATTGGCCGCGTCTTCTGAAGACTTCCAGTTGAGTGCTGATGGCGGAGGCTGCAAGGTTTGGGCATACCCCTTGATGCTTGAGAAACAAAGGAACCCCAGCAGAAAAATTGCGGAAAGAAGCATCCCCGCAGGGACCCCTCGTCTGTTGTAACTGTTCATGTTCACAAATTTTTTGAATGACTGATGATGATTCGTTTTGGAGGGTATTACTTTATTGAACTTGTTGTTAGAACTTTAAAATCAATGCGTAAAAAGCCTTCGTTCTCTTGAACAGGGTATTTCCCAATGGGCAATGCTCTGATTTTCAAACCAAGTGCTTTGGCTATGTGCCTTGGTAACTGACATGGACTTTCCAAAGTCAAGGTGCCATGTCGCAGATGGGTTTTGTAAAGTTGAATGCAAAGCAGCGCGCGTGTAAGCACCATTGACACGCCTTCCCCTGCTTCAATGGGGAAAAACAGGCCTACGGTGCTTCGACAACTCCGTTTTCGCTCGCTGGCAGATTGGTTCCCCCCTGTGCGAGCAGTGATGCGACAAACACCCGTGCCCATACAATCTGCCGAAGGGGATCCGAACACCACATCACAGCTCAGTTGCCGCGCGGATTCGGTTTCGCGCCTGGGGCGTATCAGATTTTGGTTTGGGTTACCCCATGCTGGGGAAATATTTGTGGGGGTGTTTTGCATTGGAAAGTTTCTCATAGCAGTGTTTGATTGATGAAAATCAGCTGTCGACTTTTGCGCCATCGTAGATTCACAGTGTTGCTCCTGAATGCTATATTTAGGTGACTATACCCATTCCTAAACTATAAGGTTTTGAAAAACCTTATAGGTTTCAGGGCCCAAATACCATATTTTAAACTCCAATCAGATCGAGCCCCGTGATGCAAGCACCGATGAGGTCGAGACCAGTGATATTGTCAGAAGGGATGTTCTTGGAGGCGGCGGGAAGTGTGAATGTGCTTTTCATGTTGTCCTTGCTTTCGGTGTTTTTTCTCCGAATTGCATGACAAAGGTCAAGCGGTGCCCTACCGGGGCATAGGACAGCAAACAGCACTCAATCGCCCGGCGGAATTCTCTGGATTTTGGTGGATAATTTTGTTAAGATATTGATTTTCAATAAATTGCAATCAATTTCAAGACGCGGAAAAAACGCCTTTCCTCCTTAAAAACCTCCTATTGAAAGAACTTTTGGAAGGTGGTAAGGCAACGATATTGGGCCATTTGAATAAAAAAAAGCGACCGGGGAGACCGCGGAGGTTTTAGAAAACCACCGAGGTCTCCCCGGTCGCGTTTTTTTGTTGTTAT
>JACMMM010000419.1 GCA_014379065.1 Saprospiraceae bacterium | reverse complement strand
TTGCTTGTTTTACTGCCTTTAGGCACCTGCATGTAAAAAAAGGAGCTAAGGTATTTCGACCTGTTTTCAGCCACGTTCAAACCATATTGGCTGGCAATTTTGTTCGCTGAAGCCAGTGTTGCCCCTTTGTTCTTCGGAATAAGTGCCACATTCGGAACCGGGCAAAAACAACTTTCCACTCCGGTCTTGCTATAGGTTTCGTAAACAGGCCCGATCCATTCTACTTGGTCGCCCAAGGTTTTTTCAATTTCGGCAAAATGCGCATCGTCAATGGGTTTGCCGTCTTCCCTTTTTAGCCAAAACCTGGTATTGGTATGATTAACCTGTGTCCAGCGTTCATTTTCACGCGGCTTTTCAGTTGTCATAAAGCTTAGGTTCAGGGCTTTGACGATGCTTTCAACTTCTTTCGGATCCATTGGTTTTTTAAAACAAACGACGATCATGCTCGGGTCTAACTCGCTCTCTACGCCGGGAGAAGCGGTCAGGGATTTAGGGAATTTGTGCATTCTAATGGAATTTAATGGTGAAAATTTGGATCCAATGGTTTGTTCTAATCATCCTTGGGCTAATATAAAATACGCCCCCGCCTCTAGTATTACACCAGAAGCGGGGGCGCAATTCCATATATCGATTGGGGCGATCGTACCATTGGATTTTTTAATGTCGGGCGAAAGGTAGAATGGACATTTTGCCCGTGCAAGCAAGCGATAAATTTTATTTTTTCTGTATGCTTGCCCGATATAAAACCTGGGGGTGGCAAAGGCGAAAAATAACTCAAACAGCCTCTAAGCAAGGGCACGTAAGGTTGATAACGCTGCTTCAATAATGTTTTTATTGGATTCCGTATGTTGATCGGCGGCATGGTACGACCATGGAAATGCTGCAGCATATCCTTTCGCTTGAACCAATCGTAGCCGTTCATGAATTCCCTGATGGGCATCGTTTAGTTCAGGCCATCTTACTGGGGATACTTTTGTTGCAAACTCTCCTAAAATAGCCGTTTGCTTGTTCGGAAAGCGATTGGGAATCAATAGGTCGGAAATATCAGAGGGATAATAATGAAATTGATTTATACCCAGCCCCAAGTGATTAGTTTCCGGAAGTGATGCCGTTTCCTTTAGTAAACGCCTCTTTTTATACAAGGAAGATTCCCAATTTGAAATGGTTCGGGCATGCGCGAAACCTACCGTCGGAACAAAACCGAAATTTTGGATAACGGTCAGGCCATCACGGATGAATTGCAAGATTCTATTGAGCGGAATTCTCTTATGCTGCGGTACGATACTACCAAGCCCTTTCTGCCTGGTAACCCATTCGGGTTCATTGATCAATTCCCAGGCATAGATGGTATCGCGGTATTCTTGAGAAAGGGCAAGAAAGGGGGAGAGTACGTTCCTGAAAAAACCGGCGCTTTTGCTGGGGTCATAAATCACGTCCAAGCGTCCGCCCTTTACGAACCCTTCTGGCATTTGCCGCGCATTTTGTCGAGCCTCTTGCAAGGTCATCGAGTGGGTATCAAACCGGCCATACCAGGCTTTTAGGGTGGAAGCATCGGTCGTATGTCTGTCCAGTCCGGGAAAAGCCCATTTAAAATCCATCAGAACCGGCAATAATTTCATTTCATGCGAAGCAAAGATTTGAAGCAGCCTTCTGAAGTCTTCCAATATGGACGGATCGATGCCGGGCATTTGATCGAAACGCCATTGGTTGCCTGCGCGATGTGGCGCTAGCCCCTGCTGCCCGTAAAGCATGCCGCTCCCCAAAATAAACCAGCGCACGACCTGGATATTACAGCGCTTGAAGGTTTTCAGATCGGCATCGAGCATGTTGATCCAGACAGCACGCGACGTCCAGCCGGGCGGAGGAATGCCAAAATCCCAATCGTAATTGAGCCAGGGGTAGTTGATGCCGATGATCATTTAATTTTGGTAGGAGGTGGTGGGGCAGGGCAGACGCATTAAAATCCGAGCATTTTTTCACGATATGAATCTGACATAGCACATTTGTTTCGTTTTCTATTGACACTAATTTTTTCTGGATTGGCCTTTATCAGATTCAATGCTATTTTCCGGATGGTGGAGAAGTTTTGTGCGGCATTTCGAGTTCGTTTTCGGCTGTCATCCTCTCCAAATTGTACATCCAGCGACCAGTGCAATTGATTTTCGATGCACCAATGAGATCGAACAAGCCGATTGAATGCTGCGGCTTCGCCCATAAGGCTACTGATATAATACCGTGTTTCTTTTTCCAAGATGCCACTAGCCATCACATACCGTTCGGAACGAATCTCGATCAGGGTTTTTAAGCCCTTCCAATCTGTTCCATTGCCCCATTCCGGCAAGGCGGTTGCCGGCAGTACCCGGCAGTTGCGAACTTCTTTGCGCCCATGATTTTGATCGGCCTGAGTATCAGTATGGGGATTTGCCGTTGTTTCGTCAAAGGCAGTAAATGCCGCCAAACTCAACGATTCTTGATTGCTTTTTAGGCCAATCAGGTAATCTGCCTGCTTCATCATAATTTTATCCACAATTGCCTTTTGGCACCCCATGGCGTCAATGGTGACCAGGCACCCACTTACTTCCATCATATCCAACAAGGCCGGTATCGCTTTAATCTCATTGGACTTTGTCTCTGTTTTGTATTGCCCCAAACAAACTTGCAATTCACTGCACCACGCATGAAGTACCTGGATCGCTCCTTTCCCGCCTTTCGAGCGCAGCGTCTGCTGCTGCTTGATGGTCGCACTCCGACCCAGTGCTTTGCCATCCAGATGGATCACCACACCCTCCGGCAATGAAATACTCATCTCTACCCAATCGATAAAACAACGCTCAAAAGCACGGTCATCCACCAAAGAAATTACCCGGTTCATCGTATCATGCGATGGAATCCCATGCACATAGGGCAAATACTTCCGCAACCAGGTTAACTTCTCTTCCCCAAAGTCAACCACTTCGTCCCATTCTTCAAAACCACTCAAAACAGCACAAACACTTAAAAATACAATCTCCATCAAGGGGTACAACTTCTTCCGATCGATTCGGGGATCTTCCAAAGGAGCAAACGAATCAATCAAACTCCGAAAAACAACTCGATCTTCTTTCATCGCAATTACATTTTTGCATGAAAGGTACCTCAGCATCCTTTTTTACCCCACTTTTAATGCGTCTGCCCTGCCCGTGAGGGGTTTCCTGTTGATTCGTGCAGGCAGCCCCTTACGGGGTTTGAAAAAATGAATTGCTACGATTCAATAAACAGGGATTCCCTACGGGAAATATGACTTATCAATGCTCTTCTGTATCGGGATTTTTGGTTTGGTTATGCGCAGCCAACGCTCGGCGGTAACGCGGCTGTAGGGCTAACCTTTCAATTTCCGCTTCAAAAAATCAAAATCCTGCGGCAAAAGCGACTTCCTTCCCGGCAACACCGCGTTAAAAATGCCTGCTATCTGATGGTACGACAAAGCCCGAAAAAGCAATGGCAAAGCAATTTTACGCCGAGAAAGAAGGTGCAAATTTTTCCCGTTGGTGCTTAGGTGAAGGCCCATACGTTGGGCGAGTGCTTCCAAAGATTTTCTGGAAAAAAACGAAATATGCTGCCCGATTTCTGGCAGGACATACCACCAGGTCTCTGGCGTTGGATGCGGGATTGGCTGCAATTCGGTAGAAAAAAGGATGTTGTCACTGAATTGCAACATTTTTCCCAACGCTTCTACCGGGTTTTCAAGGTGTTCAAAGACTTCAAAAGCCGTCAGGATTTCAAACTTGTCGCAACCGGCATTTTCGAAATCAAAATTTTTGGCAAACAGATTTTCCGCATAAATATCCTGCCGGTAAAAATCCAGTCCACGATCCCGTAGCAGCCGCACTAGCACGCCATAGCCTCCGCCGTAATCTACAAATTTGGCCGACGGATTAAAAAAGGTACGCACAATGGCCGTAACCACTTCCCGAAGTTCGAGGTTGCGTTTCAGCAAGCCAATATCAAGGGCTGTAATGGCCGAGGAATAAGATTCAGGCAGCCAAAACGGGCCGGGCACCCTTAAAAATCCGCACTGAGGGCATTGGTAATAAGGCGCCTCGTGTTTTCCGAGGATTTTTGCCCTGAAGACTTCTTCTGTGGGCGCGTGGCAGATGTTGCAGTTCAAAATTCGTGGATATTTTGAGCGGGCGAAGGTAAGATCACCACAGACTTTTTTTTGAAAACACTAAGGAACTAAGAAGCACTAAGTATTTGACTTCCACCACTATCCCTTAGTGTCCCTTAGTTCCTTAGTGTTTTTAAATATTGCCCGCCATGTCTAGCGACATGGTGATTTCAGATGCTAAAAATTCCCGTTCTTTCGCCGACGAAATTATCAGCCATGTCCAAACAACAACGTAAACCATCTTCCTCTGCGGGCAAGCCGCCTGCTCAAAAGCCCAACCGATCTTTTACCCATGCCCATTCGGCCACCGATAACTGGCAGTCGCAGACACCCAGTTTCTTCAATAATATGCTGCTTCAGAGCGGGTTGATTTTTGCTTTTGCCTTTTTGCTCTACGCCAATACGCTGATGCATGGTTTTGTGCTCGACGATGCGATTGTCATTACCGACAATATGTTCACCCAGCAAGGCATAAAAGGCATCGGCGGCATCCTTTCCAACGATACTTTTTTTGGTTTTTTCAAGGTAGAAGGCAAAGAAACACTCGTGTCGGGCGGCCGTTATCGTCCCATGACGCTGGTGCTTTTTGCCTTTTTGTACCAGTTAAGTACGAGCCCTTTCATTTTCCACCTTTTCACCGTTTTGCTTTTTGCGCTCACTTGCGTGGTGCTGTATCGAACGCTACTTAGGCTCTTATCACCGCCTTTGACAGTGGCACAACAACGTGGAGATCCTTCTCCTGCGATGCTGGCACAAGCTGGCCCCATGATTGCCTGGTTGGCGACCGTGCTTTTTGCAGCCCACCCGATCCACACGGAAGTGGTGGCAAACATCAAAGGTTGCGACGAAATCCTGACGCTTTTGGGCTGTCTCAGTGCTTTGTATTTCAGTTTGAAAGCCTGGGACACGCAGGAAACAAGGTGGGCATTGGCGGCGGGCGTTTCGTTTTTTATTGCCTGCCTTTCCAAAGAAAATGCGGCGGCATTTGTCATATTGATTCCCCTGGCTTTGTGGTTTTTCCGCTTTAGCCGCCATAGGCTTGCCGAAGGAGGCCGCCCCGACCCCTCCCCTGCTGGGAGGGGAGGACAATCCGTTCTGAGGGCAAGTCTGCCAATTTTTGTTGCCTTCGTGGCATTTTTCTTGCTACGCGGCACGATTCTACACTGGCGTTTTGGGGGCGAACCGATGGAGTTGATGAACAACCCGTTCTTGAAACTCGAAGGGAATCAATGGGTCAAGTTTGCACCTGCTGAACGCCTGGCCACGATTTTCTACACGCTGGGCAGGTATGTGCAATTGCTTTTTGTGCCGCACCCGCTCACGCACGACTACTACCCACGCCAAATAGGCATCATGACCTTTGGCAATCCTATGGTGCTATTTAGTGTGGCGCTGTATGGTTTTATGGCTTATTGGGCCGTGCGGGGCATCAGCAGGCGTGACCCCTCGGCATACGGCATTTTGCTTTATCTCCTGCCTTTGGGCATCGTATCGAATCTGGTTTTCCCCATCGGCACCAACATGGGCGAGCGCTTTGCATTTATGCCTTCCGTGGGTTTTTGTTTTTTGATCGCGTTGTTTTTGGGCAGATATTTGAAAAACAACCGATCGCTCGTGCTCGGCCTTTTTGGTGCAGTCGTGCTGCTATTTTCCATCAAAACCTTTGTGCGCAACTTCGCCTGGCAAAGCAACGAAAACCTTTTTATGACCGATGCGGCGGTCTCCGTCAACAGCGCAAAACTTCAAAATGCTTGTGGCGGGGTGCTGTTCGACCGTGCTACGAAGGAAAAAGATTCTGAAAAACAACGGGTGTTGTGTATGGAAGCCATGCCACACCTGGATCAGGCCATCAAAATTTACCCGAATTACAAGGACGCATATATCAGCCGGGGTGGGGCGCATTATGTGCTGCGCGAATTTCCGGAGGCCATCGCCGATTACCGCCGCGCCGTACAGCTCGAACCCAATGACCCAAAACTCAAGACCTACCTCGCTCTTGCCCTTCGTGACGGTGGCAAATACTTCGGCGAGCAAAAAGCAGACATTGCCAGTGCTTTCAAATGTTTCGAGGAGTCCTGGCAACTGAACCCAAAAGACCCTGAAACGGCGCGCCTCATGGGTGTGGGCTACGGCATTAGCGGCAAACACGCGGAGGCCATCGTGTGGTTTACAAAAGCCGTGGAAGCGGCCCCCAAAGAGGCCGGATTCCTCTGGGATTTGAGCTTGGCCTATTCTGCGTCCGGCAATACTGCAAAAGGCGAAGAACTCCGGAAAAAGGCGATGGAGATGGACCCGACGATTGCGCAGAAGAGGAGCGGGGGGGGAAGGTAGCGTTCGATACGTTTGCTAAACTTCGAAAGTTTAGCAAACGTTGTCTCACTTGTACCTTTGTCAAAAAAGCAGCGAAAATGAGCAGTCTGATAAAAAACCTACACATCCAGAACTTCAAATCCGTGCGCGATCTCTCGCTCGAATGCGACCGGATTAACATCTTCATCGGCAAGCCAAATGCTGGGAAGTCGAATATTTTGGAGGCGATTTCGCTGTTGGGAGCGGGGTATTCAGAGGGGAGGTTTATGGAGGGGATGGTGCGGTACAATGCACTATATCAATTGTTCAACAACTTTGACACCCGAAACCCAATATTAATTGTTGCAGATGAGAAGTGTGCAGAGTTAGAAAGGCTATATCCCGAAGAAACTTTTCATCTCTCTGAGAGCCTGTAGAAGTAAGAAAACGCCGGAAAGACGCTGAAGGCTACGATGATGTCTACGAAGATGACTACAACGAGCATAAGGATGAAGAGGATGTAGCGAAGGAGTACGGCCCCATGCATCGATATGTTTCTATTCAGTCGGATGGCAAAGTAATCGCTCAAAAAAAATATGGTTTTGACCCTAAAAAGTCTGTTAAAAAATACGAATTCAAACTCCAAAATGGCCGCAAAGGAGATTATTCTTTCTTGACTCCTCCGCATGGTGGAAATTTTTATAACATTCTCCGAAGTCACTTGGAATTGCGTGAAGAAATTCAAGAGTTCTTAAAGCCAAACGGGCTAGAATTGCTTTTGGATGAGGAGAATAAGCGTGTTTCGATTCTACAAAGAGAAGCTGCATCAGTCCTAAGTTTCCCTCTCCACCTTGTCCCCGACACCTTCCAACGATACATCTTCCACTTGGCGGCCATCATGTCGAACCTAGGTTCGGTTCTGCTGTTTGAAGAACCAGAATCTCACTCCTATCCACCGTATGTCTATCAATTGGCACAATATATTCTGGAGGATGAAGGTGGAAATCAATTCTTTATCACCACGCACAATCCATATTTTTTACTCCCAATTATGCAGGAAGGCAAGGATGTAGCCGTTTTTGTCACTTGGTTTAAAGATTATCAGACCCACGCTCGCCGCCTCACGGAAGAAGAACTTAGCGAAGTGCTCAACTACGGTGTGGATTTGTTTTTGAACCTCGACCATTTCATTCCCGAATGAAACAGCATCACTATAATGTAATCCCCGAGTGTTACGCGGATACCGTATTGGTGGAAATGCTTGGTTTCACGCGACCTAACCACGCAGTGAACAGTAATATCTCTTATGTACTGAAAACAGTGAGGGCAAGCCTACCAAACCAAAAAGTGGTGGGTATCATTGACAGCGACAGAGGGAAAAGCGAAAAACTTTTGGAAGGTTTTAATTTGATTGATGAGCAACAGGACATAAAGAAATTTTCATGTGACAAACAAACGATCCTTGTCATTTGCCCTGCCTTCGAAGGTTGGATTTTCGGGAATGCTGCGAAGCAAAATATTGACCCTGCCGATCACCATTTCAAGACTCCAAAGTATTTCAGGAGAAAATGTAAACACATAAACGCAAAACGAAACCAAGATTTAAAGCAATTCCTCAACACCCTCAAACAAAAACAAGCCCCCGGCTTCACCCAACTCAAAACCTGGATTTGCGAAGGAGCCGGCATTGATGAAAACGACCTTACATGACCCCCAACTTCCCGAAAGTTTCAAACTTTCGGGAAGTTCGTCTTTCGATAGAATTCCATTCCATCCTACTCCCTACCTTCGCCCCCCAAAAGTCAAAAGCCAATATTCAAAAGTCAATAGTTAAAAAATGTTTGAAAGTTTAAGCGACCGTTTAGATAGTGCGTTCAAAGTATTGAGCGGCAGCCACAAAATCACAGAACTCAATGTGGCTGAGAGCATTAAAGAAATCCGTCGTGCCTTGGTGGCCGCCGACGTGAACTACAAAATTGCCAAAGACTTCACTGACCGGGTGAAAGAGAAAGCCCTGGGCACCGAAAACGTGCTTAAAAGTGTATCGCCCGGCCAGCTGATGATCAAGATCGTCAGCGATGAGCTTACGGAGCTGATGGGCGGGCAGACTGTCGGCATCAACGTCAAAGGCCACCCCGGCGTGGTGCTGGTAGCGGGTTTGCAAGGTTCTGGTAAAACTACCTTCAGTGGCAAACTCGCCAAATACCTGAAAGAACAGCGCAAAATGCGCCCTTTGCTCGTGGCCTGCGACGTGTACCGCCCGGCTGCCATTGAGCAATTGAGTGTGCTGGCTGAGAGCATTGGAGTGGCGGTTTACAAAGAAATCGAGAACAAAAACCCCGTTGACATTGCCCGCAACGCCGTGGCATTTGCCAAGGCCAACAGTCACGACGTGATCATCGTGGACACCGCAGGCCGCTTGGCCGTGGACGAAGCGATGATGGACGAAGTGGAGAACATCAAAAAAGCCCTCAGCCCCACTGAAACGCTTTTTGTGGTGGACGCAATGACGGGTCAAGATGCAGTGAACACTGCGGAGGCATTCAACAAGCGCATCAATTTCGACGGTGTAGTGCTGACCAAACTCGATGGCGATACACGCGGTGGCGCAGCGTTGACCATCAAGCACACCGTAGGCAAGCCCATCAAATTTGTGTCGCAAGGGGAGAAGCTAGACGCGTTGGATGTGTTCTACCCCGACCGTATGGCGCAACGTATACTGGGTATGGGCGACATCGTTTCGCTCGTGGAAAAAGCACAGATGGAGTTTGACGATGAGGAAGCAAAACGCCTGGAAAAGCGCATCAAACAAAACAAGTTTGATTTCAACGACTTCCTCGGTCAAATGCAGATGATCAAAAAAATGGGCGACCTCAAAAGCCTCATGTCCATGATACCGGGTATGGACAAGGCCCTGAAAGACGCGCCCATTGACGACAAAGCGCTCGTGCGCGTGGAGGCCATCATCCAAAGCATGACCCCTTGGGAGCGCTCCAATCCTGATGCCATTAACTTGTCGCGCAAAAAACGCCTCGCCAAAGGTTGTGGTCAAAACATTGATCAAATCAACCTTTTTATGAAGAATTTCGGCCAAATGCGGCAGATGATGCATCAGGTTTCCAAAATGCCTGCAGGAAAAATGGGAATGCCGCCAGGGGCCGGTGGAATGGGATTGCCCGCGCCAAAGGCAGGGATTTCAAGATTCAAGCGGCGGTAGGGCGAAAACCTTTTCGCCCCACCTTAATTATTGCAACTAACACACCACTACTTTGCTCAGATTCTCCCTTCCTTTTCTTGCCTTTTTGACGATTCTAACAACATCAAAAATGCCCGCCCAAAGTACTCAACTTTCCTTGTCAGGTACGTATGGGATTGTTGGCATTGACTACCAAAGTGAATACAATCCTGATAAAGAATTCAAGGCTATAGGCACTTCTTTGGGGCTTGAACTCAAATTCGGAAATCACTTCACCCTCGGTGGCGATGTGGATTGGCAACGATTGGAGTCAGAACTTGCCATTGCAGAACCCTTGACATCTCCAAACCTTCCCGATCTTATTTATTCCATTGATCGCCATCAGTTTAATATCCGCCCGACCTTTCGTTATTATTTCAAAGAAGCCTTTCGGGGCTTGTATGTGGGCGCATTCGGGACTTATTCTTACCTGACGGTCAAGACTTCTGATTACCCAAAAGACTCCAAATATTTTCCTGACCTCTACTCCGATCCTTCGGACGATTTTGGTCTTGGTGGCGGACTTACGTATGGTTTCCGTTATAAATTGACTTCGACGCTTCAGGTGTCTGCTTTTGGCAGTCATCAATTGTTTTGGAACGACATACCCGAATTTAGACAGCAGGACCATCAATTCGGCTTGGGTTTGAACTGGACACTTTAAGCCCTCCGGTAGTGCGAAATTCATTTCCCACCACCTTTACCTCACACATGTGATCATGTACAAAACCCTATGCCCTTTGCTTGCTTTTCTGATGTTCTTGTCGGCCTCGAAAATGCAAGCCCAAATCAAGCAAGTTTCCTTATCAGGCACCTTTGCCCCTATTATCAATACCATCAATATCACCGAGATAAACTATAATGCTTTAGGTGCATCTATCGAATATGAATACAAATCAAGGAAGCATGTATCTTTTGGAATGGAGCTGGATTGGCAAAAATATCATTCAGAGAACGTTTATGTAAAATCGCACCAAACTTCTAATTTAGTATTGATTCAATACTCCATCAAACGCTATCAACTTAATCTCCGACCCATATTTCGGTATTACTGGAAGGAAGATTTCCAGGGCTTTTTTGTCGGCGCTTTTGGTGTTTTCTCTTATTTGACGGCCAAACCGAAGGAGGGCCCTATGGTGAGCAGTTATCCTAGTAGAACATCAGAAACTGCATACAATTCTGGAGCCGGTTTCGGGCTTACTTATGGCTATCGTTTCAAATTGACGCCTTCCTTGAAGTTGTCCGCCTTTGCCAACAACCAGTTGGTTTTTAGTGATCTCTATGACGATAATAGCGCTCACCAAGATCACCAGGTTGGTCTGGGATTGAACTGGGCATTTTGAAATTCGGGGCGGTTTCCGCTCCAAATTTTACACCACCATACCCAACGTCTGCGTCGAACAGCCCTGTCTTGCAGAAAACAAAACTCGTTCGACATGAAAAAAATCTACGCTTTAACCGTCATAGTACGAAGTGCGAAGGCGGGTTTCCTGCTGCTGTTCCTGAGCCTCGCAACCTTTGCTTTTTCCCAACAGAAACCTGAATTTGGTTTCGTTTTAAAAGGAGGTACCTATGGCATCCCAGAGCAGCACCCAGACCAGCAATTTTATTTCTTAGCAGATGTCAATACCATAAAATATAACGCTGGCAATAATTACTCCTTGGGCATTTGGTCTTCTTGGCCAGTGGACAAACATCTGCGGTTTTCTGTTGAATTGTTGTTCCGTTCAGTTGCCTTTCAGGGCGAGCAGAACATCGAGTCCAGTTTTTCGGATGGTTTGCAGACGTCTTTCTCAAAATCATATCAAGTGAAAAAAACCACAGAGAGTAGTCTGGCATTACCTATTAGCTTATATTTTTCCTATAAAAAGGTCTCATTTAGCTTTGGTGCTGGGGTTTCTCAGGCTTTTTCCACCGATGTTAAAGGCAAAGATGTTTTGCAATCCAGCGGGATTGAAAGTACCCGTTACTTTTCAAACAGTTTTTCACAATGGCGTGGATTCCCACCGAAATACAACATCAATGTCGGGTTTCACTATAAAATTGATCCACGCACGATGCTTGGATTGGAATATACTTTTGAAAACCACGATATTTTTT
>JACMMM010000418.1 GCA_014379065.1 Saprospiraceae bacterium | reverse complement strand
ACTTTTGGCGGAGACAAAGGTAGCAAGCTGATTTAAATTGAAACCCGACCTTTACCTAAACACATAAACATGAAACGAAATTGCCTCTTTGCAACCCTCACATTTTTAGTAGCCTTTCTATTCCCAGCACTGGTTGAAGCCAAACACATTATTGGAGGTGATGTAACCTACAAATATTTGGGCGAATTCACGCCGGGGATAAAACGCTGGCAGTTCACCATGCACGTGTACCGCGACTGCATTGGCGGTGGCCCAACTTTCGACCAGCCCGTTAAATTTGCCATTTACCAAGGCTCGGAAGCGAACAACGTACTCTATACCACGCACGATGTTCTTTACAGCTACATTGCCGTGCTTGTGCCCGATACGCCCCAATGCGTAACTCAAATCCCTTATGTCTGCGTAGAAGAGGCTATTTACGTCTGGGAAGAAGACCTCCCTGTACTGACGGACGAAAGCTATTTTATCGTCTATCAGCGTTGCTGCCGAAACGAAACCATCACCAATATTGTTGGCCCAGGCGATGTAGGCGCTACCTATTCCATCGAACTTACTGCTGCCGCCATGGCAGTCAACAATGACACTCCGGAGTTCGCCAACTTTCCGCCCATCATTATCTGCAACAATCTCCCCTTTCATTTCGATCATTCGGCCAGAGATTCGGTGGGTGATTTTGTGGTGTACAGCTTTTGTCAAGCGCAGGCAGGTGGAGGCAACCCAATCGGCTCAACTGACCCATTCGGTTGCGATGGCGTAATCCCTACCCCACCCTGCGGCCCGCCTTTTGCTTCAGTGCCCTACACCGTACCAACCTACAATTTTAACAACCCCATGGGCGGAGACCCTCAAATAACCATCAACCCCGTTACGGGAGAAATTACTGGAACCCCCGAGTTGCTCGGACAATATGTAGTATCCGTTTGTGTGCAGGAATATCGCAACGGCCAACTACTGTCCACGGTGCGGCGCGAGTTTCAATTCAACGTGGCCGATTGCACCCCAGATATTGACGCCAAACTGAGTTCAGACTCCCTCACCATTCTGATGGAGGATTACACCATCAAGTCATGCGGCGAAAAGACCATTTTTTTCCAAAACAAGACCACTGTAGCAGCCAATGTGACGGATGTGGAATGGCGTTTTGACATGAATGGCACCACGGTAACCGACAAAGTGAATAAGTGGTTTACGGCCTTTACCTTCCCCGATACCGGGCTGTACCACGGATTGCTTTTGATAAATCAAAACAGTGGCGGCTGTAGCGACACGGCTTTTATCCACGTTCATATCTTCCCAGAAGTACACGCAAGTCTTGCCTACGAATACGACACCTGTATTGCAGGCCCGGTAGTATTCACCGACCACTCCACGGGAGAAGGCGGCCTGAATCAATGGAAATGGAATTTTGGAATACCCGGCTCGGTATCCAGCCTTCAGAATCCAGTATACCAATACCCTATTCCCGGCAATCACCCGGTGAAATTGCAAGTGACTGACAAAAACCAATGTACGGACGATACAACAACTGTTATCCAGTGGTTTCCCGTGCCACCTGTCATCATCCTTCAACCTAACAAGTATTTCGGTTGCGTACCTGCCAGTATATACTTTAGCAATCTTTCCACGCCCATTGACGACAGTTATCACATCGTGTGGTATTTTGGGGATGGCGAAAGCACAGAAGATGTTATCAGCCCAACACATGTATATAACGAAGCGGGCCAGTACAATGTGCGGGTGGAAATCACTTCCCCCATTGGCTGTTATACGTCTGAGGACTTCTTTCACCTTATTAATGTAGAGGCAGCTCCTGTTGCCAATTTTGAGTGCGACCCTGATTCTGCCCTGACCAATTTCAACAACACCGTTCATTTCATTGACAAGTCGACCGGAGCGGAACATTGGAATTGGCAAATCGGACCAGATTTTAACACCTTCGAACAAAACCCTACGCACACCTTCCTCGATACTGGGCGAGTGAGCGTTCGGCTCCTAATAACGCACCCTGCGGGCTGCCTGGATTCTATGACGAAAGAATTGGACATTCGCCCTGTAATCACCTGGTTTATGCCCAATGCGTTTACACCAAACGGCGACGGCAAAAACGACGATTTTTTTGGGAAAGGCTTTCTCTATGGTGTCACAAATTTTAAGATGAGCATTTGGAACCGTTGGGGTGAAATGGTGTTTGAGACGAGCAACCCCAATGATAAGTGGAACGGAGAAAAACAAAACTCCGGCGGTATGTCGCCTGAAGGGGTGTACATATATACCGTTACCTTTACCGGCCCAAGAGGTGAGGCCAACGAGTACAAGGGCTTTGCAACGGTAGTGCGATGAAGTTGAGGGTTTAGGGTTTAGGGTTTAGATTTTGCACTCAGACATCTCAACATGCTCAACCCTAAACCCTAAACTCTAAAGCCTCAACATTCTCAACCTGAACATTCAAACATGAACCGATACGGCATTTTTTCGCTCTGCGCACTTTTTGTGCTTTTTCTTTTCCCATCGTTGGTTGAAGCCCGTCATATTATTGGTGGCGACATCACCTACACTTATCTGGGCGAACCTAGCCCTGGGATGAAGCGGTGGCGATTCACGATGCACATCTATCGGGACTGCTACGGCAACGGGGCAGATTTTGACCTAGACGCTCAGTTTGCTATTTATAAGGGAACAGAGCAGAACAACTCGCTTTTTTCCACTTTTACCGTCACGAATTATGACTACACCAAATTAATCCCTGACACACCACAGTGCGTGACCAAAATCCCGCTCGTTTGCGTGGAAGAGGCCGTTTATTCTTTTGAAACAACGCTCCCGGTGCTTACCAACCAGAGTTATTTTATTGAATATCAACGTTGTTGCAGAAATAACACCATCACCAACATCGTAAACCCAGGCGACGTGGGCGCCACTTATTTTATAGAACTTAACCCGGCTGGCATGGCCGCTTCTAACAACAGCCCGACCTTCACCAACTTCCCGCCGATCATCATTTGCAACAACCTGCCCTTAGTTTTCAACCATTCCGCAATGGACGCTGAGGGGGATATTCTGGTGTACAGTTTTTGCGATGCATGGGCAGGCGGGGGCAATATCACCTTTACCCCTGAGCTATACACCTGCATTGGCGCTAAACCTACGCCACCATGTCCTCCGCCATTCGACAAGGTTCCGTATGCTTTACCGACCTATTCGGCAGGCAGTCCTGTTGGTGGCGATCCACCAATCACCATCAACCCGGTTACGGGCATAATCACAGGAACACCAGAAATAGTCGGGCAATTCGTAGTAGCGGTGTGTGTAAGCGAATACCGCAATGGCCAACTACTGTCTAAAGTACAACGCGAATTTCAATTCAATGTCGCCGACTGCACGCCTGACATTGATGCCAAATTGAGTGCCGACTCCCTGACCATCGATATTGAAGAATACACCATCAAATCTTGTGGAGAAAAGACCATCTTCTTCGAAAACAAAACAACCGAAGCAAGCAATGTCGAAGATGTGGAATGGAGGTTCGATATCAACGGTACTACAGTGACGGACAAAGTAAACAAGTGGTTTACGGCGTTCACTTTCCCCGACACCGGGCTTTACCACGGGATGCTCTTGATCAACCAAAGTAGCGGTGGCTGTAGCGATACGGCTTTTATTCATGTTCGTATCTATCCGGAGGTAAACGCCAGTTTTGCCTATGATTATGACACTTGCGTGGCTGGGCCTGTGATCTTCACCGATCATTCCACTGGCGAAGGCGGTGTGAACCAATGGAAATGGAATTTTGGAATACCCGGCTCGGCTTCCACCGTGCAAAATCCGACATACCAATATCCCATTCCGGGCAATCACCCCGTAAAACTCAAGGTTGTAGACATGAACCAATGCTCGGACGATACTACTGTAGTCATACAATGGTTTCCCGTTCCACCTGTCATCATCATCCAGCCAAGCAGTTATTTGGGCTGCGTTCCCGCAGATATTTTCTTTGACAACCTTTCCATGCCCATTGATGGGAGCTATCATATCGTATGGTATTTTGGCGACGGCGATTCAACCCACAATGTAATAAGTCCTACCCATTTATACGATGAAGAGGGTGTTTATGACGTGCGCGTGGAAATCACCTCCCCCATAGGTTGTTATGTGGATGCGGATTTCCCTAACCTCATTCGGGTGGAGCCTTCTCCCACCGCAGCCTTTACCTGCGACCCAGATTCCGCCTTGTCCAATTTTAACAATACTATCCATTTTATTGACCAATCCATCGGTGCAGCGCATTGGAACTGGCAACTTGGCCCCAACTTCACCACCTTAGAGCAAAGCCCGACGCATACCTTTCTCGATACAGGTAAGGTAACCGTTCGACTCATCGTGACGCACCCGGCGGGTTGCAAAGATTCGATCTCCAAAGAATTGGACTTCCGACCCATCGTCACCTGGTTTATGCCGAACGCTTTTACCCCCAATGGTGATGGCAAAAACGACGACTTTTTTGGAAAAGGATACCTGAATGGGGCTACCGACTTCAAAATGTCGATCTGGAACCGCTGGGGCGAGCTGGTGTTTGAAACCACCAACCCAAACGACAAGTGGAACGGCGAAAAAAGGAATTCGCAAGGACTCTCTCCTGAAGGCGTGTATATTTATGTCGTTACATTTACGGGGCCAAGAGGGGAGGCAAAAGAGTTCAAAGGCTATGCGACAATAGTTCGATGAAAAAATGTTTAGGGTTGAGAATGTTTAGGGTTTAGGGCTGAGAATGCTAAGCGATTGGAGATAGAACGCTATCAAATCTTAGCATTCTCAGCCCTAAACCCTAAACATTCTCAACCCTAACCTTTCTCAACAATTAAAACAAACGATGAAGAAAACAACCTTCGCCGCGCTCATTGGGCTGGCACTTCTATCCATTTTTTCTTGTGTAAAACCCAGAGTTTATCGTGCAGAAGTCAATGTCCGCACCGCTGCCGAAGCCCGCGAAAAGGTGTTGGTGCAGGAACTCCTCGACCGTAAAAAAGAGACTGCGCAACTCACCAAAACCACCGAAAATCTTGCCCGCGACCTCGGCAAACAGGACACCGAGATCACCAACTTGAAAGAACAACTCGCCGCTACCACCCGATCCATGGGCGAGTCAGCCACCAAGGTCACCGCAGAAAAAATTTCGCTCGAAAAAAAACTGGTCGCCACCAACGTCACACTCGACCAACGTGAGGCATTGATAAAGAAAGTAAAATCTGTGCAAGACAAGCGGAAGTCCATTCTTTCGGCGCTTGAAGCAGACTTGATCAAGGCCTACTTCCCGTATAGCAGCTTAGGTGTCACGGCCGTTACCGAAGAAGAATCCATCATGCTCAGCTTGCCGGATGCCGCGCTTTTTGAGCCAGCCGGGCTAAACGTCAGCGTAAAAGGCAAGGAACTGCTAAAGCCCCTCGCCGAATTCCTCGCTGCACGGCCCGCGCTCTCTGTGGAGGTGCTGGCCTACACAGACAACATACTGCCGCCCAAAGAAAAAACGCTGAAAGACACTTGGGACTGGAGCCTTGCCCGTGCCACCAATGCGGTGCGTATACTCATTCGCGACTACAACGTGAATGCCAACCAAATTACGCCTACCGGAAAGGGTGAATTTTACCCAGTTACTTCCAATGAAACGCCAGAAGGCCGGCAGAAGAACCGTCGGACGGTGGTTATATTGAGGCCGGTGTTGCCTGCGGTGCCGGTGGCGGAATGAATTTGTGAAAGACGCCAAATTTTGATTTGCTGTGCAGGCTGGTTTGCGGTTAAAACCTATTTCTTAAACCACATCCGGGCAAATTCTATCCAGTTTGATGTTTGTTCATCTAGCATAATTTGGGGGGCAATACCCACATTGTCAATACCGCGCCCATCGGCCACACGGTTGGAGCGAGCGGTTGGGTATGCAAAAAGCCAATTATGGCAGGGTACGGAAAGTGTATTCACAGATCCATAATCAGCTATACCTGCCGTTTGACGGCCCATCACTGTCACTTTTCTGCTTTGCTGCGCCCAAAGCAAAAACGCCTCGCAGCTGCTAGCACAGCGCTCATTCACGAGTATCACTACTTTTTTGGGGTTTGGGAGGACGATTTTTAACTGCTCCCTCCGGGCATTCATGGTTCCGACAAAGGTGCCCGGGGATTTTTTCATAGACCCGACTATTTTTTTGTAGTATTTTTTTTGAGCCTTTGGCATACTTGGTTTAATGCCCAACAACAAAGATTTTGCATTGTCGTCAGAAGCCCAATAAAGCATGCCGTCAGTCATAACTGGCCCAGTGTACAAATAGGGTTTAAGCGATTGCCAAGTGCCCAATGCGCCCCCAGAATTACCTCGGCAATCAACGATTAAGTAAGGGTGTTTTTCGATCCTGATGATGGCTCAACACTGAGTCAATTAAGATCTTGTACCCAAGCCCCATGGAGGGCAGGCGAAACAAGATGGTTTGACTATCTAATGCCGTAAGCGCAAAGTCCGAATCAGGTCTCCGTGCTTGTCCCAACAGGTTAGGCCCAATTTGCAAATGTCTGTCTGTTGTACTTTCTCCGAAAACCCGGCATAATTCAGCTCCGTTTTTTCCCGGATAAATGTGAAAGTCGCCGGGCAAGAGCAAGTTTGTGCTGAAACCCAGGCAAATGAAAAGAAGTTGAGTAAAATACTCAACCAAACCTGAAAAGCAATGGGAAAGTAACTTTGTAGCTGCATCAGATAAATTAAATTTTGGAGGGCAAGTTATTACGCACGATGTTATCTTCTGTAACATTAAATCTGATGGTTACCTGAGTCTATTTTAATTGGGTTGAAGGTATCTAATTGGGATTTACACGAAACCAATTATTGACACGTTCTTTCCCATAAATCACCTCACACGGGCACCAACGAGACCTATTACTTGCCAATCATTTCAGCAGAAAAAAGCGCAATTCTTTTACCATGCAAATACCTTCCTTTCTTCAAAAATTTGGACGTGATATCGTTTACATCAGCATTATTGGTGGAATGCTGGGTTGGATTTGGATGAATAGCAAGCGAGAAATTGAATGGAATCAGGTTTTGGTTGCTTCAATGGAACAATCCACCAGGAATACCACTTATAAAAACGAATCCACCATTTTTTTAATCAAAAAATCTGCTGATGCCTATACTTGCGAAAGCAATGAAAAATTTCGCGGTTATGCCATCTCTGCACAGAAGTCCGTGGTTGATTTTAGAGAGGAAATTAAAAACGCACTGGTTGAATTGGAAAGTGGAAACAGAAAAACATCTCCCATATTTGCAAGTTTACGCCTTTCCGCTCAGCAATTGTGCGATTCTCTAATAATATGTGTTGACCAAGACAGCCTTAAGGCAAAACTCAAAGATTTTTTTGAGCAAGGCACTTCTTCAAAGTTTTGGGAAATTGCCAAATGCTCGGATACCAACCGATCTAAAGTTGCATTTGCAACGCTCAACCAAAAAACAGCACTCGCTTTTTCTTTGATTCTCGATTATTTTAGTCAGAAATTAGCGGGTGAAGAATATATGGGGCGTTTTAATTACCAACCAATGGTCAGCCCAGACAACGCGGCCATTTATGTAGGAGGGACTTATAATGCTAATATATTCCTTTCTCCATATAGCGCATTTACAAATAAATATCGCTCAATTACAGATCATATCAAGGTGCTTGTGAACAAAAAGGCGATTTCGTTTCACAATGGCTTGGCCAAGTTCTCCCAAAGTTATTCAACCCCCGGTGAAAAAAAGTACACAGTAGATATTGAATTCAAAAATCCGTTAACTAAAGAAAAAACAATCTTTACTAAAGAATTTGGGCTTCTTGTCGTGGACAGCTGCCGCTAGAGGGCCATCATTGTAGTAAATCAGCCCCCTCCGCAAAATCCGCTTGCCCTACCTTTGCCCCTCAAATCCAACCCATCCGTGACGCTCCACCAACGCCTCGACCTTCTCGCCGAACTCGGCCACTTTATCCGCTCCGGCGGCGACGAAGACCTCGACCAGGCCATACAACAATCCTATTTCGAGAACAAGTGGTTCACCGAAGAAAACACGCGCAAAGCGTTGAATGCCATCGCCAATGAGTTTTTAGAGAAACCCAAACTCGAGGCTTGGGTAACGCAATATCGTCATTCGTCATTGGGTCATTCGTCATTGGGCGCTGAGCCTAATGACCCAATGACGACCAATGACCTAATGACCAATGGCCCAATGACGAAAACGGTCGCCCTTATCATGGCAGGCAATATCCCCTTGGTGGGCTTCTACGATTGGCTTTGCATGTTTGTAGCTGGCTACCGCGCCAAGGTCAAACTCAGCGACAAAGACAAACGGCTCTTGCCCGTGTTGGTGAAAAAAATGGGTGAATGGGTGCATGAATCCTGGGCATACACCGAGTTTTTGGGCGAAAATGAACGGCTCGTAAATTTTGATGCCGTCATTGCCACCGGGAGCAACAACACTGCACGGTATTTTGAGCAATATTTTGGCAAATATCCCCACATCATCCGTCGCAACCGCAACGCCGTGGCAGTGCTTAGCGGCATGGAGACAGCAGCAGAACTCCATGCGCTTGGCCAAGATATTTTCTCCTATTTCGGGCTTGGCTGTCGCAACGTCAGCAAAATCTGCGTCCCACACGGCTACCATTTCGACACCCTGCTCGAAGCCCTGCACGAGTACCGTGAGATCATCCACCACGACAAGTACAAAAACAATTTCGACTACAATTTCACGCTGTACATCATGAACGGACTGCCGCACAAAAACAACGGCTGTTTGCTCCTGAAAGAAGACCCTTCGCTACAAGCCCGCATCGCGTCTGTTCATTACGAATATTACGACGACTTGCAGGAATTGGACGCGTTGCTTGCCGCAAAACGCGATGAAATTCAATGTGTTGTGGGAAAGGTCAACGTCAAAGGTTTTACCGTTCTGCCTTTCGGAGAAAGCCAGAGGCCAACGCTAAACGACTACCCGGACGGAGTGGATGTGATGCGGTTTTTGATCACCCCATGACAAAAGACCTCCACTCCGCTTACCGCCAAGGCATCCGTTGGTCACTTACAGGATCAGTAGGCTCCGCCGTTTTCCAATTCGCGCAAATGGCCGTGTTTGCCCGCCTCGCTGGCCCGGAAGCGGCTGGAGATTATGTGTTGGCGGCAACCTTCATCAGTTTTCTGACGCCTGTGGCCGAAGCCGGACTGAGCCAGGCGGTAGTGCAATCAAAGCGCGTACTCCCACAACAATTGGCCACGCTGGCTTGGGTGAATT
>JACMMM010000417.1 GCA_014379065.1 Saprospiraceae bacterium | reverse complement strand
CCCACATCACATCAAAAATCAACACTCATGTAATCGTCAATCATCAATCAAACAAAATCAGAGAAAGCTGAAAAAATCAGGATGACTCATGTTTTTCGCTTGTTAAAAATCCCCCACACTCACCCCGTCGAAGTATCCAAATTTCCACAAAATCAAAATAGCAACCCCCACTACGATTCGATACCAGCCAAACCACTTAAACCCATGCTTGGTGAGGAATTGGATGAAATATTTAATAGCAGCCATTGCCACCAAAAAGGCCACGACGTTGCCCACCCCGAGCATCATCATATCGTGGCTTGAAAACGTGCCGCCTCCATCTTTGATAAAATCCCAGAGCGATTTGCAAGTGGCGGCAAACATGGTGGGAACAGCCAGGAAAAACGAAAACTCCGCCGCGGTGGTCGGTGAAAGCCCGTTTGCCAGTCCGCCGAAAATAGTAGCTGCCGAGCGGCTCACCCCCGGGATCATCGAGATGACCTGAAAAAAGCCGATGCGCAGGGCCCGAGGCAGTGTAACGTCTTGCTCCACAGAGGTTTCGCGCATCTGTTGGCGTTTGAAAAAATTGTCGAGCAGGATGAAAATTATCCCACCGACGATGAGTGCAATCGCTACGACGACGATGTTTTCGAGTAGCGCATCAATCTGTTTTTTGAACAAAAGCCCAAAAAACACGGCTGGCAAAAAGGCTACCAAAAGTTTGATATAGAACCCGATGCTTTGAAAAAACCGCCGCCAATACAACACCAGCACCGACAAGATGGCCCCGAATTGGATGGCCACAGTGAACAGCTTGACAAAAGGCTCTGAGGCAATGCCCATCGCTGAAGAGCCAATGATCATGTGCCCTGTGGACGACACCGGCAAAAACTCCGTCAGCCCCTCTATGATGGCTAGTACTATGGCTTCCAACAGGGTCATGCTTCGGAATTATTGGCAACAGGTGTCCGTTTGAAAATACCCACGGCTACCGTCACAAAACCTGCCACCATGATAATGGGGGCAAGGGTAATGCGCGTAAAACTGTAAATGCGCTCTGGCTCCCACTTGTTCGGATCAGGCATGGCGCCGCCTGACATGGTGGCCAAGCCGATCAACACCAGCGCGAGACCGATGCCCATCAGGATAAAGTTCTGGCGACCAAAAATGAGTTCGTTGCTGCCAGCGGAGAAGATGCTCTCTTTCTTCTCAGCGGGGCGGCGTACCGGTGCAGGGGCCGTTTTTCTTTGTTGTGGTTGCGGAGCGGGGCGTTGTTGTTGCTTTGCCATGTTATTGGAATGTGGTCGATTTTTTACCCGCCGAAGCTTAAGCTATAGATGGTAAAAATGTGGTTAATTTGTTGATATTCTTCCAAAAGACCTCGTAGGTTTTTTGAAACCTACGAGGTCTACGAGATCAATATAGGTCATCCAATTTCATCCTCAAAAACTTGTTCACCACCCACCAGGTGCTCGAACCCGAAATCAGAACCCCCAAAAGCGCGAGGCCGGAAAATACGAGTAATACTGCGTTCATGTCTTGCAATTGCTCCAAATCTGGCATCACTTGTCGAAGCCACCACAGTGTGACGGAGAGCGCTACAATGGCAATGGAGGCACTCCATAGGCCGTTCACGATACCCCGGCGAATGTAGGGGCGACTGATAAATTCCCAAGACGCTCCCACCAGTTCCTGATTCTTGATGATAAAACGGTTGGAATACAAGGCCAGCCGAATGGTGTTGTGAATGAGCGCAATAGCCGCAAAGATGAGGAAAACCCCTAAAGCAAAGGTTATGATTCCAAGGCTGCGGATGTTGTTGCCCACATTGCTTGTGTTGGCCGCTTCAAAATACAGATCGCTGACCAGCGTATCTTGGCGGAGGGTTTCGCGCCAATCTACGAGCCTTTGGTCCTCGAGGTATTCGGCTTTCACGTTGAAGCGCACCACGTCGCGCATCAGGTCGGGCATATCTTCGAGCATACTTTCGTCGCCAAGGTCTTCGCGCATGGTGGCGGCGGCTTGTTCGCGGGTGATGAAAGTGACGCTTTCTTTTTTCACGAAGGGTTGTTGGCGCACCATGGTCACCAACCTTGCCACATCGGCCTCAGAGAGGCCGGGCTTCAACTCCAGCCATAGGTCTACTTTTTCTTTGAACATGGTCACCAATTTCTGCCCGTGCATGGCCATGAGCGCAAAAAAGCCCAACACAAATAGCACCAGCGCAACGCTGGCAATGGCGTATAGATAATTCGGTCTGGTGCGCGGCATGGTAGTAGGCAAAAATCGGTTGGGTCAAAGAGGGCGCAAAGGTAAGGAAGGTTGCGAGAAGTGACACTTTTTCAAAAAGTGTCACTTCTCGCCTTTTTTTGCCAAAACTTGCCGAACCCAACTTACCTGTTTCCAAATCTTGGTCTTGGCCTACCTTTGGTTTCGCTTTCAAGATTCAACAACAGGCTGCACCATGAACTTTCAAACGCTACGGACACAGATATTTCCGCTCGTCTTTTTTTCCCTGCTCGCTTTTTCGGCGCAATCCCAATGCCTTTACACACTCGTAATGCACGATAACTTTGGCGATGGATGGAATGGTGGTATACTTACAATCAACAGTGGCGGCAATCCAGTTGCCTATACCTTGAACGACACGACCGACAATGGTATGGACAGCACCCTCACGTTTATGATAATGGACGGGGCGCCCCTGACCCTTTCCTATGTAGCAGGGAATTATCCCGGGGAAGTTTCGTTCAAAATTTACGACAACACTGGGAGCTTGCTTTTCGAAAGCGCTGCCCCGGCTACAGGTAACCTTTTCTTTGGCGTAGGCAATTGTATTACTTGCGGCAAACCCCTTGCCTTTGCAGTAGAAAACGTATGGGACAATCGAGCCAAACTGCGCTGGCAACCCAACAATGGCGGCACTACTCCCCCTGTCAGTTGGCGGGTAATCTATGGGCTGCAAGGCTTTTCTCCCAGCGCCGGGCAAGGCGACACACTCGACGTATTGTTACCCAAAATAACCATTCCGGGCCTCCAAAAAAAGACTTGGTATGACGCGTACGTTCAGCAATACTGTGATGTGGCAGGCGGGTATTCTGAAATAGTAGGCCCCATTTCCTTCCAGACTTATTGGACCAACGACGTGGGTATAGCCGACGTGATCGCACCTGTCAACAGCTGCGACTTGGGCTATGATTCTGTGAAAGTTATCTTGGCAAACTACGGTGCCGCGCCCCAGTCCCTCTTCAAGTTCCGCTATTCCGTGAACGGCACAGATGCTCCCGTGGTGCCGCCCGCTGATGGGTTTTACACGGGCATTTTGGGCAAAGACAGCAGCACTGTCATTGCATTTGAAACGCTCACTGATTTTTCCGCGCCCGGCGAATACCGAATTGATGTTTTTACCGAACTGACTGGCGATGAAGATATTCTGAACGACACCTTTACATACTACGTCAACAACCGTTTGAAACCCAACTATGTGCAGCAATTTGAGGTATGGGACGGCGGCTGGACGCCAGGCGGGCAAAAACCTTCCTGGCAATTTGGCACACCCAACAAACCTTCCATCCCCGCAGCAGCCAGTGGGCAAAACGCTTGGGTGACCAATCTTACTGGCTCTGTCAACCTTTCCGAATTTTCCTACCTGGAATCGCCTTGTTTTGATTTTTCAGATCTGACAGCAGACCCCGCGATAGAATTTTCCTTGATTCACGAATTGCAATCAACCTATGACCTGGCTTGGCTCGAAATGTCCTTGGATGGCGGCCAAAACTGGGAGAAAATAGGCGAAATAGGTGAAGGAAAAAACTGGTACAAAGATGAAAACCAATTCTTGGGCCTTGGTGAAGGATGGTCGGGCCGGAGCAACGGCTGGGTTACAGCACGACATGCTCTGCCAAATTCGGCAGGCGAAAGCGAAGTGCACCTGCGTTTTGTGGTGGCCACGGTGCCTTTCTTTTCCAGTGGCGGTGTAGGCATTGACGACGTGCGCATTTTCAAGTCATTTGCCAAAGATCTCGCCGGATTGAGCGTTTACACGCTGGGCGAAACGGAGGAATGTGGCCTTCCCACCGATCAAATCATCTTCTCGTTTACCAATTTCGGCAACCAAGCCCAGTCAGGCGTTAAAGTGGCGTACAGTATTAATGGCGGCACCCCCGTGATTCAAAACATTGCCGGTAGTGTCGCTACGGATCAAGGGATTACGCACACTTTTAGCGTACCCTTCGACAGCCGCGATGGGGCTTTTGAAATCAAGTGTTGGACAGCCCTGAATGGTGATCAAGCGACCAGCAACGACACCGTGACCTATTTCATTGACCACCAGCCCAAGCCAGTACCGTTCCAGGAAAACTTCGAAGCCTACACCTTGCCTCCGACCGATTGGACTTATGACCCTACGTTCGGGTTTTCGGTGACAGACCAACACAATAATATATCCAAAGTGCTGGCTTTCAACCTTTACAGCGGGAATACGGAATTCACCGCCGATATGCCGCGCATGGGCAACATCAGCCAGGGCGATTCGCTGAGATTTACCTACCGTATCACAAACTTCGCTAACCAAGGCCAAACACCCACGATTTTACAAGGCAGCAAAATAGAAATCCAGGTTTCGACCGATTGCGGCGATACGTATCAAACTGTATTTACGATAAGCGGGCTCAACCACAGTCCCACGGTGGCTATGCGGACACGAAAAATCAGTCTGGATGCTTATGCAGGTCAAGCCATCAAAATTCGCTTCCACGGGATTTGGGGGGCAGGCGATTTCTGGGTGGATCTTGACAACATCAACCTCCTTTCTTGTCCGGCGGACATGGATTTGACCGCCGGACTAACGCCTGCTACGCCCGGCCTCAGCGACGGGGCGGCTACCGCCCAAGTCGGCATCGGCAACCCGCCCTATCAATATGAATGGAGCGATGGAAGCACTGAACAAACAGCCACCGACCTTGCTGCCGGGAATTACACCGTTACGGTCACCGATGCTCATGGCTGTACCGATGCGCTCAGCATCAGTCTCGGCAGTTCTTCCGCCGCTGATTTGGGCGATTTTGCCAAAATCTCCTTGTACCCCAACCCCACAAGTGGCGTTGCAACCTTCCAAGCTACCTTTGGTCGTTTGTTGGACGCACAAATCGAAATTCTGAACCCGCTCGGCCAGCGCGTGTGGTATATTTCAGCCAACAAAACAGACCAACTTTCACAATCCTTTGATTTAGGAAGTTTCCCCAGCGGGCTTTACCTCGTTAAATTATCCGCTGAAGGGAAAACCTTGACGCGGAAATTGCTAAAAGAATAGCGCCAGACTACTGGACATTTTGACATTGGACATTGGACTTGCGCTCTAAAAACTTGACAATCATGCACTTGCTGAATCGTGTCTAACGTCCAATGTCAAAATGTCCAGTAGTCTGGGATAGCGCCCAATTTTGCACAAAACCAACATTTAATAGTCAACCGTTAAACTCATGTCTATAAAAAACTACTGCTCCTTCCTGCTCTGCCTATTGTTTGCAAATGCCATTCAGGCACAAAACACTTCGTTTTTCAGCGCTGTATCCACAGAAAAAATAGCGCTCGCAGAAGGCATCGCGCCAACCATGCTGCCCAAGAAATTTGACGCTTACCAATTGGATGAAGTGGGCATAAGGGCCGCGCTTGAATCTGCCCCCTGGGAATTCATGCCTTTAGCCGCCCAGAGCAAGTGCGTAATAAGCGTCCCGATGGGCAATGGAAAAATCGAAGCATTCTCTGTGTGGCGCGTCGCCATGTTGGATCCCGAAATGGCCGCCGCTTGCCCGTACATCCGTACCTACGCAGGGATTTCGTTGACAGATTCAAGACGTACGCTGCGGTTCAGTACTACGCTACGGGGCTTTCGAGCACTGGTAATGCAGCCTGATTTTGCTTCTGCCATGCTGAAACCTTTGTTTCCAGGGAATCAAAACAGCTTGTATATCGCTTACGACCACGCTGACGCTCCAGACCAAGGGCAGGGTGGCTTCCAAACAGGAATGGCGCCCGATGGCAACGTTTGGTTTGGTAACCAAGGAGAGCGGTACGCGCCAGCAGCCGAAGAACGTGGCCAAGAGCTGGATCCGGTTAAACTCAAAACATTCCGTTTTTGTGTGGCAGCGGTAGGTGAATTCACCCAAGACCATGGCGGCACCAAGCCATTGGCGCTTTCGGCGGTGACAGAGTACACCAATATGGTGAGTGCGGTTTTTGAGCGCGATATTGACATCCGCCTGCAGCTGACCTTCGGAACGCAATACGTGATGTTTACCGACCCGGCCACAGACCCCTATCCGATTCTTGAGAATGGTGCCTGTATGGCGATGAACCCGGAGGTGCTCAACCAATATACAAACGTTAACTCGTACGATGTCGGCCACGTATTTATCCGTGGCGGCGGCGGCGTAGCGGGCGGAAATGCTTGTTTTGACGGCAAAGGCCGAGGTTGCTCGGCGGGTATGCTCTCAGGCCCAAGCGACTATGGGGATTTCTTTCTTTACGTGGTAGGCCAGGAAGTCGGACACCAGCTGGGTGGTGGCCATACTTGGAATTTTTGTGATGCACCCGGCAATGGACAACGCGCCGCTGGAACCGCTTTTGAACCCGGAAGTGGCACCACAATTATGTCTTACGCGGGCTGCAACCCGGGCCTTGTTCAGGCGATCGCCGACTTGTACTATCACGCTGGGAGCATCGAGGAAATCAAAAATTTTGCTATTTTTGCTACTTGTGGCACCTTGACGGAGACTACAAACCATGCTCCTACGGTAACGCTGGCTTATCCCGACAATTTCAGTATTCCCATCTCTACGCCGTTTGAATTGAACGGCTCGGCCAGTGATCCCGATGGAGACGCACTCAGTTATTCTTGGGAAGGCATTGATGCCGGACCAGAAACACCGCTGGGCGCACCAGAGGGCAACGCAGCCATATTTCGGAGTTGGCCCGCAGTGGATGTCACCAATCGTTATTTCCCGCGCCTGAATACGATTCTTGCCAACGGATTCTACAATGCAGAACAACTTCCGACCTACACCCGCGACTTGACTTTCCGCTTTACTGCCCGCGACAACAAACCCAATGGCGGGGGTGTAACCTGGGCTGATGTGGCCTTCAAATCTACAGGGGCAGCCGGGCCGTTTTTAGTTGTTTCGCCCAATTCGGCGAGCGCTATCTGGCGCGTGGGTGAATTAACGCAGGTGCTGTGGGATGTGGCCAATACAAATGCTTCACCGGTTAATTGCCAGAAGGTCAACATCCGTTTGAGCACAGATGGGGGGCAAACTTACCCCATCATGTTGGCGCAAAACACAGAGAATGACGGCAGCCAGTATGTGCTGGTGCCCAATAATTTGACATCAACAGCCCGCGCCCGTGTGGAGGCGGCGGACAACGTTTTCTTTGACCTTTCCAACGCTAATTTCAAAATCCAAAACCCTGTGCAGCCTTCGCTGACTTTGGGGCTTTCGGCAGATGAGAGCACGATTTGCCTGCCCGATAATTTCAGCACAGTAGTCAATACGGCCTCCGTGTTGGGCTATAATACGCCTGTTGCGCTTGATCTTTTGGGCAGTTTGCCGCCAGGGGCGACGGCTTCGTTTAGCGCGACCAACCTTAACCCAGGGGAAAGCAGCACGTTGAGCGTCAATCTCCAGTCGGTGGCAGTGGAAGGCGATTTCAACTTTACGGTGCGGGCCATTTCAGGGACGGATACGATGCTTCGCCCCGTCACCTTGCACCTGCGGCGCAACGACTTCACGGGCTTCGCCCTTCAAACGCCGCTTGACGGTTCGACAAATCTTGGCCTTGCGCAAACGCTCCACTGGGGCAAAGGCTTGGATGCCGATAATTACGATGTGCAATTTTCTGACAGCCCCTCGTTCACAACGATTTTGGCATCCTCCTCCAACACCACCTTGGACTCCTTGAAAATCAATTTCTTATTGGAAAAAGGCAAGGCTTACTTCTGGCGGGTGCGGCCACGCAACGAGTGCGGCGTACACCCTTGGTTGGAGCCGTATTTCTTTTCCACCTATGCTGAAAATTGTCTGAGTTTCACGGCGAACGACCTTCCAAAGAATTTTTCGACCAATGGAACGCCCACGATTGAATCCAACATAACGGTAGTGCAGGGTGGCAACATCAGTGACATTGTTGTGAGCAATATCGGTGGCTATCATGAAATTTTCAAGGAATTGGAGGCGCACTTGATCAGCCCACAAGGCACTGATATATTGCTTTGGAAAGATAAGTGTGGCAGTATCAACGGCAGCTTTAATCTCGGGTTTTCGGATGCTTCGCCCAGTAATTTTGCCTGCCCGCCCAACAATGGAACCATCTATAAACCCCAAAGCCCACTCGCACCTCTCCTTGGACAAAATTCTGCGGGCATCTGGATACTGCGTGTAAAAGATAAGGTCCAAGGTGCGGGCGGTACTTTGTCTAATTTCCAACTCCAGTTTTGCCAATCGATCAATGTTCAGCCACCTTACTTGGTGAACAACATCGTGATGCCCCTGCCGACGGGCGCCAATCGTGCCATCACACCTGACTTCCTGCTGGTGGAAGATCCGAACAACAGCCACGGCCAACTCACTTTCACCGTGGTGTCCGTGCCACAACACGGTAACATTGCCAAAGACGGGGTTGGTGAATTAAAGGCTGGAGATCAGTTCACGCAAGCGGATATTGATGCCGGGGTCATACGGTTTTTCGATTATGGTTTCAGCACAGACCCTGATGGATTCCGATTTGTCGTCTCGGACGGAGAAGGCGGTTTCCTGGGCACGCCCATGTTTGTGGCCCAGCCGTTTGTAGGTACGCAAAATATTGATTTTAAGGCCATTGACTTCTCGATTTTCCCCAATCCGGCAGGAAGTTCGGTTTGGGTGGCTTTTGGCCAGGCCTTGGAATCGGCAGCACGAGTGAGCCTTTTCAACATGGCCGGACAATTGGTTCGCACTGAAAATATGAGCACTGGGCAGGAGCGCTCACAAATTGATCTTGCCCAATTGCCCAAGGGCATTTATGTCGTGCGGGTGGAAACCGAGGCTGGCGCGGGGGTGCGGAAACTGGTGGTGGAGTAAGGGTTTTGTCTAAAACTCTTTTTCTTTGGACAACTAATGATGCTTTATTGCGTCTATTCATTCTTGACGAGTGCATTTCTAAACTTTCGTTTAAACCTCGTAGGTTTATAAAACCTACGAGGTTTGCATACTATACATGAAAAACAAACTCAAATTACTACTAATCTCCCCATTCTTCGCGCTAACGCTGCTGCAGGCGCAGGCCAACTACTTCGACATTGCGAAGAACATGGAGATTTTTGCCAATGCCTACCGTGAGGTGAACCACGCTTATGTGGACGCGCTCGACCCCAACCAGGTGATGCGCCGGGGTATGGATGCTATGCTCGAAGGTCTTGACCCTTTCACCAACTATATTTCAGAAACGGATATAGAAGCCTACCGCATTCAGGTAGACGGCAAATACAATGGCTTGGGCGCTACAGGCGAGCGCGTAGGAGATTATGTCGTACTCATTGAAATCATCGAGAACAGCCCGGCCCATAAAGCGGGTCTAAAAGTGGGTGATGCCTTGGTGAGCATAGATGGCCAAAGCGCCAAAGGCCGCAGCGAACAGCAGGTGCAAGAATTCTTGCGTGGTTTTCCAGGCACCAAAACCAATCTGGTCATTCGTCGGCCGGGAGAAGATAAAGACCTGAAAATCAGCCTTGAGCGCGGTGAAGTCAATATCCCCAATGTGCCGCACTCCGGTCTGGTTGCAGACGGTATCGGTTATATCAACCTCACGACCTTTACCGAAAACGCCGCCCAAAATGTAGGCGATGCCTTGATCAAACTGAAACAGAAATATCCTGGTTTGAAGGGTGTTATCCTAGATTTGCGCCACAACGGCGGCGGCCTCCTGAACGAAGCCGTCAATCTGGTCAACGTTTTTGTGCCCAAAGGTGAACTCGTGGCCAGCACCCGTGGGAAAGTGCCGGAATGGGACCTCAATCTGCGCACACAACACTCGCCGAACGACAAAGAGATTCCGCTCGTGGTGTTGATGGACAAGATGAGTGCTTCAGCCAGTGAAGTCACGGCAGGGGCCTTGCAAGATCTGGACCGCGGCGTCATCATGGGACAGCGCAGCTACGGAAAGGGGTTGGTGCAAAACACTAAAGAGCTTGGCTACAATGCCCGCATCAAACTCACTACGGCGAAATATTACGTCCCATCGGGCCGTTGCATCCAATCGGTGCGTTACAAGGACGGCGAACCGGTTGATATCCCCGAAGCCGAACGTGCGCAGTTCAAAACCCGCAATGGCCGCACCGTGCTCGATGGCGGTGGCATCAAGCCAGATGTCCTTTTGCCACACGACACGGCCATGGGGGTGGTGAAAGCTCTGCTGGATCAAAATGTGATTTTTGACTACGCCACCCAATTTGCTCAAAAACGGCCTTCCATTGATTCGGTTGAAATTTTTGAGTTCACAAATTTTGATGATTTTTCAAAATTCGTGCTATCCAAAAACTTTGATTATCAAACCCTTTCAGAGAAAAAACTGGCGGAGTTGCGCGAAACCGCCGTGCGCGAAAACTGGCCTTTGGAAACAGAAATCCAATCTTTGGAAAACAAAATAAAGGCTGAGAAAAAGGGGGAACTGGTGAAACAGCGAGATCGTATCCTGCACGAAATTGAACAAGAAATTGTCGGGCGTTACTACTTTCAGCGCGGTAAAGTGCGCAAAAACCTCGTGAACGATCCAGAAGTAAAAGAAGCCGTAAAACTGCTCAATGACACGGCCCGGTACAATCTGATTTTGTCAGGAAAAGGAGGGTAATGTCGTCATTGAGTCATTTCGTCATTGAGGTCATTGGGCGTTTCTGTAAATGACCTTAATGACGCAATGACCCAATGACGCAATGACCCAATGACGCCCCTTCCCTGTTAAAATATCCCTAAACGGTTTTCGTTTCGGGTAAAGCGTTCTACTTTTGGATCGCTTTGAAAGCAAAAACAAATTATTTCACATTCAATCACACCTTTTCACTCATGAAAAAAGCGATTTTTTTCTTCGCCTTCTTCCTTGCGTTTGGCATCGCTGCTAACGCTCAATCTTGCCACAGTGCAGCATCTGCTGGCAAATCCTGCTGCGCAAGCAAAGCTGCCAAAGCTGCGACCTCTGATGCTACCATCGAAAAGCGTCAAGCTGAAGACGGCTCTATCGCCTACGTTCGCAAAGAAGCCGACGCTCAAGGCAACGTAAAGTTTGTAAGCGTACAATTCGATGAGGCTTCTAATGCTTTTGTCAATGTCGCTCCGAAAACGGCTTCTGCCAATGCTACGGAAGGCATGGTCAAAAAGTCTTGCACGGCTGGCGAAAAGAAAGCCTGCTGCGCTGGTGGTGCTGCTTCTGGTAAATCTTGCTGCGCTAAGCCCGGCGAGAAAAAATCAGAACAGTAATTAATACTGATTGCAGTCATAAAAAAACCGCCCGGAGAATCTCTCCGGGCGGTTTTTTTATGACTGCAAAGGATGCTTATTCCTTTACCATTTTAAACGAAGCCACGATCCCATGCTCTGTTGACCTGATTTGCGCAACATATAAGCCCACAGGCAAAGCACTGAGATTGACGGGCAAAACCTGCGAGCCAGCGGTGAAAGTATGATTTTCACTGCGGATGATTTTTCCAGTCAGGTCGGTCAGAACCAATTGGCCCTCAAAGGCTTCGGCCACTTCAAGTCGGATTTCTGTTTGCCCCGAGCTTGGATTGGGGAAAACACTCATTTCTGAAATGACCGGGTTGTGTACACCCACGTTTTCGGCACAGGTAATTGCACGCCGCAGCTGCCCCCTGATTTCACCGCCAGGGAAGGCTGCAGTATGTACATTAATGTATGTATTATCCGATTCGAAGAGTACCGCATCATTGCCAGTAATTTGAATGACTCCAGTTGCCGTCGGTGAAGGAGTATTTAGCGGCTTCAATACGGATCCACTGACACCAAAGGCTCCATTGTGTATATGGGCGGCAGAAGCTGGCCCACTCAAGCCATCTACTATGTAGAGATAGCTCAGGTTTGTATTCAGATGATCCACAGTCACGGCTGCTGCGCCCAACGCTGGCGAATTATTGGAAGGCACTTCCTGATCTCCACAAAGGTCGAAGGCATACACACGGCGAAGGTTTGACTCCATCTGTCCGCGAATTTCGCCACCGGGGTTTGCAGCCGTGTGTACATTGACATATACACCTCCTTTAAGAAAATTGGCAAGCTGGGTTGGTGTTATAGCCACAGTACCCGTATAAAAATTCGGAGCAGGCGTGGCCAAAGGAACAAGGACTGGTCCGGCGGTTCCTGCGGGCCCCGTATGAAAATGCGCGGCAGTTGGGGTAAGCCCTGTGACAGACACAAAGTACGTCAAGGAATCCAGCGTCGGATTGAGGCTGGCAACCGCTGTTCCAATGGCTGATGTCGTGACCGGGGGCGTTTCCTGATCGCCGTTCAGCACAGTTTCAAAGGTTATGGGGCCGAGAGATTTCAATTGCCCGCGAATTTCGCCGCCCGGGTTGGCTGCCGTATGCACATTGACATAGAGGAGCTTGTCTTTCAATTTTTGGAGGAAATCGGCAGGCAGCGCAGAAAAATCGAGGTCGCCCACATAAGTGTTGGGCAAACCTGTGGACAAGGGAGTCACCACGGGGCCCGATACGCCTGTTGCAGCGTTGTGGATGTGCGCGGCAGTAGCGGCGCCAGACAGCCCGTTGTAGGAAGCGATATAATGACCTTTCGTATTTCCGGGGAAATAGGTAAACCTAAATACTCCGGTAGCAGTGGTCAAAACAGATGGAACTTCCTCTAAGCCATTCAGTATTGCAGCGTATTGGACATCGGTCATCAAAACCAGTTGGCCGCGAATTTCGCCTCCTGGGTTGGCAGAGGTGTGTACATTAAGGTAGAGCTCTTTTCTTAAGGCTTTGGCAAGGAAACCGACCGGATTAGTGATCGTGGCATTCAGGCTGTGGTTGTCTATGTTGCTCGAAAAATTAGTGAAAACGGGGCCACTTATCCCTTCAATGCCACTGTGGACATGTGAGGCCGTTATAGGGCCGCTCAAGCCACTAAAAACAGCATGGACGGTGATGGTGGAAAGGTCTTCCGAGAACAAGAAGGTGGCGACCCCACGGGCAGCAGTTGTCACGGAAGGCACTTCCTGGCCACCCGTAAGGTCGGCTACAAAAAGCAGGCGATTGTTGGGGCCTTGTGCGGATACAAGATTTGGTAGGATAAAGGAGAAAAGGAGAGAGAAAAGGCAGGATCTTACTTTCATGTTAATCTGTTTTTGTTTGTGAATAAATTTTGTAAAAAACCGAAACAACAGATATAAAATTAAAAGGTTCTGACCTGATTCGAAATGATTGACGAAATGCTACTATTGGTCATTTGGCATTTTGAAGCATAAAAAAGCCGCTAAGAAGTTGATCTTAGCGGCTTTTTTATGCCTGAATAATGCTTCCATCATCCAACCCAAATAATTATTTTAGAGACCCCAGCCCTGTAAGTTCCCGCACCTCACGCAGTGTTTGCTGGGCTCTTTTTCGGGTCACCGCACTGGCCTCCTGTATTTGACTTTTCACGTTTTTCTTGTCGGCCTCCAATTCCGCCAGGCGTTCGCGGAACGGGTTGATGAGATTGACCACAGCATTTGCCACACTTTCTTTCAGGTCGCTGTAACGAAGTGCATTTGCCAGATAGTCAGCCATCAGCGAATCATGGGCATCCATTTCTCTACTTGCACGAAGGAGCTCAAATAGATTTTTAACTCCCGCACTCATGACGCCTTCCACCGCTTCGCCCGTGTCGGTTACGGCGGATTTTATTTGTTTGCGAACACGATCCTCTTCGCCAAAAAGATTGATGTAGTGCTTTTCACCGAGGCTTTTGCTCATCTTTTTGTTAGGGTCGGCTGGGGAGAGGATTTTTGGCGTTTCGGTGAAGAGCGGCTCGGGATGTACAAAATATTCCTTCCCAAATTGATGGTTGAAACGCTGGGCAATATTCCTGGAAAGTTCCAGGTGCTGCTCTTGGTCTTTGCCAATCGGAACATAGTCAGCATGATATATCAGAATATCAGCGGCTTGGAGTACGGGATAAGCAAAAAGCCCGAGACTCACAAAGGCATCTTTGTCGGTCTCGTGAAGCTGGTCTATTTTGTCCTTGAACTGCGTCATGCGCGTTAGTTCACCATAACTCGTGGTGCAGCCAAGTATCCACGCCAATTCGGCATGTTCTGGTACCAGACTCTGGATAAACAAGTTCTCTGGCTTGATACCACAAGCCAGCAGGTAAAAAACCATTTTCCAAGTGTTTTCTCTGAGCTGTATAGGGTTGTAAGGCATGGTCATGGAGTGGTAGTCTACCACGCCATAAAGGCAATTGTAATCCTCTTGGATGCGCACCCAGTTTTGTACTGCACCGAAATAGTTGCCAAGATGGAGGTCGCCTGTGGGCTGAACGGCTGAGAGAACGTTTTTCATAACAGGTTGATGAGGTTGATAAAGGTTTATAAAGTTGATGGAGGCTATCAACCTTCATCAACCTTATAAACCTTTATCAACCCTTTAAATGGAAGCAATAACAGAAATCTCGATATTCACAAACTTAGGAAGTTCGGACACCTGAACCAGTTCGCGAGCTGGCGCGAATTCGGGTTTGAAATATTCCCCGTAGACTACATTAATTCGGCCAAAAAGGTTCATATCCTTCACGAATACCGTGGCTTTTAACACTTTTTCGAGGCTGCTCTCGGCGGCTTCTACAATTGCTTTCAGGTTTTGAAGTACGCGGTGCGTTTCATTTTCGATGTTGTCCAAAACCAGTTCGCCCGTAGCGGGGTCAATGGCAATTTGGCCAGAGACGAAGAGAAGGCCATTGTACGCAACAGCCTGGTTGTAAGGCCCGATGGGCAGTGGGGCGGTGGGAGTGTTGACGAGTTGCTTCATTTTGTGGTATTTAAAAACAGAAAAAGCCCCATATATCCCGACCAGCGGGATTGGAGCCTCCTCATGCCTTCTTTAAAAAGAGGCGTTACTACTCTTCTGCGGCTCGGGCTTTGCCCGGCACCAGCACTTGACCACGGTAGTACAGGTCGCCTTCCACAGTGTAAGCGTGGTGGAACATGTGGACTTCTCCAGTAGTCTTGCAAGTGCCCAGTGTAGGCATTAATGCGTGGTCGTGTGTGCGGCGAGCGCGCTTGCGGCGCTTGGAGTGCCGCCATTTTGGATTTGGCATGACGCTATATTCCTTTGTTCACCTACTTATTGATAGGCGGGCTGTCGTTGGGACTTTAAAGGTCTTCAAACAACCGGTTATGATTCAATTAATTATCGCTATTCAAATCACGGAGGCTATCCCAAACTGAACTGGTTTTGCCCTCGTCCGTGTCAGATTTCAAATGTTTGAGCACTTCAAAATTGCAAGGCGGCTCTGGGTCGTTCTCGCAATCGTAGGTGTTCGTGATGGGCAATGCGAGCACTACAAATTCGTAGAGATACTTTGCTACGTTGAACACTGGAGCATCGCGGTGGAGAAAAATCACCTCGTCATCCAGTTCCATATCTTCTTCGCCAAATTTCACAATCAACTGTCGTTCGTCTTCAAGCGGCAAATCAATCGTGGCGGTACATCGGTCGCATTCGGCTTTCACGAAGCCCTCCAAGGTAAAATTGAAGAGCATCAGGTCGGGCCGTTTGTCCAGTTCGAGTTCAAAAAGAACTTTGCCCTCTTGCACAGGCGAATCCTCGAACTGAGCGAAAAATGCGCTGTCAACCTCAAATTTGAAATGATGTACCCCTGATTTTAGCCCCTGAATGGGTAAGGAGTACGCAACAAAAGCGTCCATTGACTCGGCAGTTTTTCAAAACGGGCGGCAAAAGTAGGAAAGCTTCTATTTCTGGCAAAGGAAAGTTGAAAAGTATTTCTGGTGGAGGCGAAAAAATGTGTGAGTGGGGTGCAATCTCGGCCGTGAGGAGGATAGGGGTAAAGGCTGTTGTTTGGAATAAAATTTTGAAAAATGTAATTTAGTTTCAAAATTTTGCACCTTTGAACACAATCTCAACGCTGCTTTGTCACTTCAGCCGCTATGCAATATAAGATCAATTCTGAAGAAGAATACCGCCAAGTAATGGATCGTGTTGAATCTTACCTGAACAAATCCACTGCACATGGCGGCTTTCACGCGCTGACAAGCTCCGAAAAGGAAGATTTGCAGCACCTCTCCCTACTCGCCGAGGCTTGGGAAAACGGCATTCCACTTATGCCCATTCGCCAGCCGAAAACGCTGGTGGAAATGCTCGAACTAAAAATGTACGAGCGCAGGCTCAAGCAAAAAGATCTTGCTGAGCTGCTGGGGGTCTCTGCCACCCGCCTTTCAGAAGTGATGCAAGGCAAGCGAAAAGTGAACATGGATTTGGCGAAGCGGCTTCACTCGGTGTTGAAAATTGATGCTGGGTTTATTTTGGAGCAGGCGTGAGTTCAATCTTCAAAAACATCCCCGTCCAACTCCCCTCCACTTTCGCCACCTCCTCTGGCGTCCCCTCCGCCACAATCCTCCCCCCCCGAAAACCACCTTCCGGCCCCACATCAATAACATGATCCGCCATTTTCACCACGTCGAGGTTGTGCTCGATGACGATGACGGTGTTCCCTTTTTCCACGAGTTTGTTTAGCACGGCGAGCAATTGACGGATGTCTTCAAAGTGTAGTCCCGTAGTCGGCTCGTCGAGGATGTATATGGTGCGGCCCGTGTCTTTTTTAGAAAGTTCTTCGGCGAGTTTTACACGCTGAGCCTCGCCACCGGAGAGGGTGGTAGCCTGCTGGCCGAGGGTGATGTAGCCAAGGCCAACGTCTTGTAAGGTCTTGATTCTCCGATAGATATTCGGGATGGGCTGGAAAAACTCTGCCGCCTCGTTGATGGTCATGTCGAGCACGTCGCTGATGCTTTTGCCTTTGTACAGCACCTCTAAAGTTTCCCGGTTGTAGCGGCGCCCCTGGCAACGTTCGCAGTGTACTTGCACGTCGGGCAGGAAGTTCATTTCAATGGTGCGCAGACCAGCGCCTTCACACACTTCACATCGGCCCCCTTTTACATTGAACGAAAAACGCCCGTTGGCATAGCCCCGGATTTTGGCTTCCGGGGTGTCTGCAAAGAGTTTTCGGATGTCGCCAAATACGTTGGTGTAAGTGGCGGGATTGCTGCGCGGGGTGCGCCCGATGGCGCTTTGGTCAATCTCTATGACTTTGTCGAGTTGATCCAAACCGTTGATTTTCTTATATTTGAGCGGGCGTTTGAGGCTGTTGTGAAAATGACTTTGGAGGATGGGGTAGAGCGTTTCGTTGATCAAGGAAGACTTCCCAGAGCCGCTCACGCCTGTGACGCAAACGAAGGTGCCAAGCGGAATGCGAAGCGTTACATCTTTCAAATTGTGCCCAGTGCAGCCTTCGAGCTCGAGCCAGTGGCCGTTGCCTTTTCGGCGGACTTTGGGAACGTCTAGTTTGGCGCGGCCTGCGAGGTAGTCGGAAGTAGCGGTAGGGTTTTTCAAAAAATCTTCGGGCTTGCCGATGTCCACGATTTGTCCGCCGTGCTTGCCTGCGCCTGGACCGAGGTCAATTAGGTAATCAGATTCCAGCATGATATCGCGGTCGTGTTCCACCACGATCACAGTGTTGCCGATGTCGCGCAGGTTTTTGAGCGCCTCGATCAGGCGATGATTGTCGCGCTGGTGCAGGCCGATACTGGGTTCGTCGAGAATGTAGGTGATGCCCGTAAGTTGCGAACCGATTTGGGTAGCGAGTCGGATACGTTGGCCTTCGCCACCGGAAAGCGAGCGAGCCGGGCGGTCGAGCGCGAGATAATCGAGGCCGACCTGCAACAGGAATTTGAGTCGAAAACGGATTTCTTTCAGTACATCTTTGGCAATGGTGCGCTGGCGTTCGCTCATTTGTTTATCCACATTTTCCAGTGTGGCGTAGAGGTCAGACAAATCCATTTGAGCCAATTCCGCTATGTTGCGCTCTGCGATTTTGAACCACAAGCTCTCCTTTTTCAAGCGCGTGCCACCACAATCAGGGCAGGGCACAATGGCGATAAAATCCTCGGCCCATTGGCGGGCTTTTTCGCTGGTGGCCTCGGCATACTGGCGTTTGAGTACATTTATGAGCCCGTCGAAGGCCATATCGTAACTCCATTCCTCGCCACCCCAAATCATATCCACCTTGATTTCGTCTCCACCGTGCAGGATGGCATTTAGCACGATTTCAGGCAAATCCTTGACGGGCGTGCTGAACGAGAAATTGTGTTTTTTGGCTAGTGCACGAAGTTGTTTGAACAACATATTCTCGCGCACTTCGCCGAGTGGTACGATGGCTACTTCATTGATACTCTTGGTATTGTCGGGTATCACCCGCGCCATGTCCACCTCATGAATTTCGCCCAAACCTTTACAACTCGGGCACATACCATAGGGTGAGTTAAAGGAAAAGGTGTTGGGGGAAGGCTCGTCGTACGAAAGACCCGTATCCTGGCACATCAAATTTTTGGAGAAATTGGCCAATTCGCCGCCGTCCAACTCCAATATTTGAATCAGCCCATCGCCCAATTTCAACGCCATGTTCAGGCTTTCAGCCAAACGCTCGTTGCGGTCGTCGCCCACTTTCAAACGGTCTACTACAATCTCGATGTCGTGGATTTTATAGCGGTCGAGTTGCATTCCGGGAGTGATTTCAAGCAGCTCAGCATCCACACGAACTCGGGTGTAGCCCTGCTTTCGTATTTGCTCGAAAAGTTCGCGGTAATGACCTTTGCGGGAACGCACGACGGGCGCCAAAAGCGCGATTTTCTGTCCCGAAAAGCGCTCCGTGATATTTTCTACAATCTGTTCTTCGGTGTATTTCACCATCTTCTTCCCCGTTGCGTAGGAGTACGCCTCGCCTGCGCGGGCAAACAGCAAACGGAGAAAATCGTACACCTCCGTCACCGTGCCGACGGTAGAGCGTGGATTGCGTCCGGTGGTTTTTTGCTCAATGGAAATGACCGGAGAAAGGCCCGTAATCTGGTCTACATCAGGCCGTTCCATCTCGCCGATAAACTGCCGGGCGTAGCTCGAAAGCGTTTCCATGAAACGCCGTTGGCCCTCAGCGTAGATGGTGTCGAAAGCCAAACTCGATTTGCCCGAACCGCTTACGCCTGTGATCACAACCAACTGGTTGCGCGGGATGCGCACGTCCACGTTTTTCAAATTGTGGGCACGCGCACCGATGACTTCGATAAACTGGTGATTGGTGGATTGTTCACCCGCCTTCGCTATGGCTATGGCGGGTAAATTGGTGACGGGTGATTGGTGGTCAGTCACGGAAACACCGTTTGGGGAGGCTATTTGTGTTTTTGTTTTTGCCATTTCGAGCGGGAAAACAACGTGGGTGCTGGGAGGTTTTCGCGAAAAGGCAAAAGTACGGGAATTTGAATAAAAAAACGAATTGTTTTAAAATTGCGCTAGTAGATTCACCAGCAAATTGACGTTTGACGTTTGCGAAACCTTCGAGGTTTCGCAAACGTCAATTCACTGCTTCATTTCTCCCCCATCCATGCCCAACAGCCCCATCATCCAGGCATATTCCAATGCACGTTCTTCCAGGCGTTTAAAACGGCCAGACGAACCGCCATGTGAGCCGCTCATGCTGGTTTTGAAAAGCAGCACATGCTGGTCTGTTTTTAGATCGCGCATACGGGCGACGTATTTGGCCGGCTCGAAATATTGCACCTGCGAGTCGGCGAAAGAGGTGAGCACCAGCATGTTTGGGTAATTTCCTTTTTTCAAATTGTCGTAGGGCGAGTATTGTTTCATGTAATCGTACTCAGCCTTGTAGGCGGGGTTGCCCCACTCGGTGTATTCGCCGGTAGTGAGCGGGATGCTGGGGTCGCTCATGGTCGTCAGGACGTCCACAAACGGCACGCCGGTGATGATGCCTTTAAAAAGGTCGGGGCGCATATTCGTCACCGCGCCCATGAGCAGGCCACCTGCCGAACGTCCCTCGGCAAACAGGCGGTCGGCGGAGGTGTATTTTTCTTTTACCAGAAAGTCGGCACAGTCAATGAAATCGTTGAACGTGTTCATCTTATGCGTCATTTTGCCGTCTTCGTACCATTGGTAGCCCATTTCCATTCCGCCGCGAATGTGGGCAATGGCAACTACAAAGCCCCGGTCGAGCAGACTGACTTTGTCGCGATTGAAAGACGGGTCGTAACTGTAACCATAGGAGCCGTAGCCAGTGATATGGCAGGGCACGGAGCCGTCGCGCGGGACGCCTTTTTTGTAGACCAAGGAGATAGGCACTTTCACGCCGTCGCGGGCGGTGGCCCACACAAATTCTGTCTGGTAGTTGTTCGCTTCGAACCCGCCTAAAACGGGCGCTATTTTTTTCACTTCTTTGGCTTTCGTTTCCATGTTGTAATCCACGATAGTCGTGGGTGTTTTCATGGAAGAAAAGTTGTAGCGCAAGATTTTGGTGTCAAATTCGGGATTGTTGTCGACAGAACAAGCATAAGTAGGTTCGCCCATTTCGATGTAGTGGTCGGCCTTGTCGGTCCAGCGAATCACGTGAATCTGGCTGAGACCACCTTTATGCTCTGAGGTTACCAAGTAATCTTTGAACACTGTGAAGCCGTCAAGCAGCACATCGTTGCGGTGGGGCAGCACGTCTTTCCAGTTTTCACGGCGCGGGTAGGAAACGGGGGCTTCCATCAAGCGGAAGTTCTTCGCATCCCAGTTGGTGCGGATAAGGAATTTATCGTTCCAATGCTCCAGTTCGTAGTAAAAGTCTTTTTCGCGGGGGCGGATGGTTTGGAAATTTCCGGTCGGATTGTTGGCGTCCAGATATTGAACCTCAACGGTTTGCGTGTAAGAGGAGTTAATAAAAAAGAATTGCTCGCTCTTCGATTTGTTGAGGACAGCGTATTGCGTCTCGTCTTTTTCGTGGTACATCAGCACGTCCTGCTTTTGGGGAGAGCCGATGAGGTGTCGCCAGATCTTGTCGTTCCGGAGCGTGACATTATCTTTTGTGTCGTAAAGGATCGTCTTGTTATCGTTGGCCCAAACAAAGGATCCCCCGATATCGAAGGAATCGGGCAGGTCTTTGCCGGTTGAGAGATTTTTGAAGTAAACTTTGTACAAATTCCGGCCGCTGTAATCAACCGAATAGGCCAGCAATTGATTGTCAAGGCTGACTTGGAGACCGCCAAACTGGCAATATTCTTTGCCAGCAGCGAGGGTGTTCACATCCACTAAAACCTCCTCGGTGGCATTCAGGTCGCCTTTCTTACGGATAAAAACGGGGTATTCCTTGCCCTTTTCGAAGCGCGAAACGTACCAGTAGCCATTTTTAAAATAGGGCACAGTTTCGTCGTCTTCTTTGATGCGGGCCTTGAGTTCGTCGTAGAGTTTTGAGCGTAGGCCTTTCACAGGCGCGAGCACCGAGTCGGCATAGCGGTTTTCGGCTTCGAGGTAGGCTTTTACGGCTGGGTTTTCGCGTTGGTTGAGCCAGTAGTATTCGTCGGAGCGGGTGTCGCCCCAAGGGGTGGGGAGTTCTTTGGGGGTTTGTGATGGGTGGGGATGGGAGGCGGATGAAGGGGTGAAGATGGATGGGCGCACAGTGGTGGGTTGGTTAGGTGAGGGTGTATTTTGGCAGGCTGTAAAAAAGGTGATTATAATGATTGGGAGAAAGTGTTTCATGGGTGCGATAATTCAAAAATCGTCAAAAATTTGTTGTTTAGTGAGTATCTTGGATTTCAGCATTGCTTTAATGGCCTCTCTATTGTATTTGTCTGAATTATCAATTTGGCGAATAATGGCAGGTACTTGAGATTCTTTTTCGACTATAATATACTTGATATCTTCTGGCTTAAATCTAAGTGGGAATTGCTGACCTAATCGGTAATTGAATAGTTCGCGGCCTATTTCATCGTCGTATCGCTCTTTGTTTATCCAAGGCAATAACCCATCTTTTTGGCGCTGAATATCAGGCACAAATCGCCATTCACGCTCGTCATAGAATCTCACATTATTCCACTTACGCCACTTTTCAGCATAATAAGGTTTGGTGAAACGAATTACTCGAAGTTGTGAAGAATAAGCCTCGCCAAGCGAATCTCCGATTGCTCGTATTTTTAAAAATTTAGCATGTTGTTCCAACTGCTCATTTGTCAAGGTTGTTAAATCAAGACTTTCCTCTTCTGTGTCAGATTCGCTAAATTTATAAAACAATTCAGACCCCACCAATTGGGCCCCAAATGCTCTTAATACTTCTTGTTGTGTGTATAAATGACTTATTGTGTTGCTCAATCCCAAGGTCGTAGCTGATTTTTCATTGACATACATGAGTGGACTGACTTTTTCTCGAATACCCCAATCTTTTGTCATGCCTATACCAAAACTACCGTATTTTACCACATGATCTTTTACTTTTGAAAGTGGGATATCACAAAAACAGACCATTGGTACAGCCAATTCCGTATTTTCAGTTCCCAAAATGAATTCAAACATGCTGAAATTCTCCAGACAATATCTGGGCTTGAAGCCTTCTTGAAGGATGCTCACCAAATAACTGGCATTACCAGTAAAATGAAAAAGGGTGTTGGAACTTAAGGTTTCCATGAGGCGAAGAATTATTGAATGCCACTTCTTACAACCTGCAAGACCTGTTCCATTCCTGGTTTGAACAATGGGCCGGTTACATCTATTACTAGGCGGCTTTTTAATTCTGCTAAAATCCGGGAAAAATTGTACTTTAAATCCTCTTGGCGAGAGAGTTCTTCTGTAAAGTTTCGGATATCCAATTTCGCATCAAGCGATTTCTGGATAGCTTCTCGAAGAGATGTGATACGTGCCTCAATTTTGGCAATCGCCGAAAAATAAAACTCCGTCTCAAACATCTCGTTATCTATCCTCACTGGTACCCATTGACGCTGCGAGAGGTGGTTGAGTAACAAGGATGCCGTCAATTCTTTGCTCACCCATCCGGAAAGTAAGCTGTTTTTTGAAACAATGGTTAGAATAAAAGCATTGTCTCTCAATACCCGTGTGATAAAGTCTTCAAACTTTTCTCCCGGCTTGATTTCTTCTGTATCTACTATAACT
>JACMMM010000416.1 GCA_014379065.1 Saprospiraceae bacterium | reverse complement strand
CGCAAAACTTCCAGTAATTCTTTCGGTTTATCGGCGTGTACCCAGTGCCCAGCACCTTCAATCGTGACCAGATCAGCCTTTGGGAACAGGCGTTTTGTCTTTTCCCATTCGCTGTCCTTCACATAATCAGAACGGCTGCCCCGCACAAAAAGCGTGGGTTTTTCAAAGGGCTCTCCTGTTACGGCGGACAAAATATCGTTATAATGCTTCCAAAGTATGGGAAGGTTCATTTTCCATGTGAAGCTGCCATCGTCTTCTCTGGTGATGTTTTTTAGCAAAAACTGTCTGGTCCCAAAGTCATGGATTCGTTCGGTGAGATAGGCTTCGGCTTCTCTTCGCGCGGTCATTTTTGACAAATCCAAACCAAGCAGGGCATCAATAATGTCGGAATGGTTGTCGTCTGCTTGGCTAGGCTCCATATCCACCACGACTAATTTTTCTACCATATCGGGGTGTGTGAGGGCGAGTTGCATGGCTACTTTACCGCCCATACTGTGACCGACTACTATAGCGTGGAACATCCATTTTTCTTCCATAAAGACGCGCAAATCCTCCACCATTTCGGGGTAGGAATGGGTATGCACATGCGGCGACTGACCATGGTTTCGCAGATCGGGCGTGACAACCAGATGCTCCGTGGCCAAACTTTTGGCGATGGTTTGCCAGTTGTCAGAGAAGCCAAAAAGCCCGTGTAAAATTAATACAGGCGAGCCTGCGCCAAATTCTCGGGAGAAAAGTTCGATATGAGTCATTAATCGCCTACGATGGAAAGGTGAGAATAAAACTACTCCCCTTGCCCAGCTCGCTTTGCACGTCCACAAGCCCTTTGTGTGCCGTCATAATGGCTTTTACATAACTGAGGCCGAGGCCAAAGCCCTTCACGTCGTGGACATTGCCGGTGTGTTCGCGGTAAAATTTGTCGAAGATGTGTTTTCGCACCTCTTTGCTTATGCCCATGCCCTTGTCGGTCACGGTAATTTCTACGCCCATGGGCACCGTACGCGTGCTGATGGTAATGTCGGGTTTCTCGGGGCTGTACTTGTTGGCATTGTCCAAAAGGTTGTGGATGATACTGGCAATATGCGTCGAATCGCCTTGGATCACGGGGTTGATTGCTTGTAAATCCATGTTCAAACTGCCTTCGCGCCGTTCGACTTGCAGGATAAAATTGCCAACAGCTTGTTCAATTACCTCGTGCAGGTTCAAGTCGCCAAGTTTCAACTCGAAGTCCTTTTTGTCAATCAAAGCCATTTGTAACACCCGTTCCACCTGACTGTTCATGCGGCGGTTTTCCTGTCGGATGATGTCCACGAAGCGCTTTATTTTGTCGGGATTGTTCAGAATCATGGGACTGGCGATGCTGTCAGCAGCCAGTGAGATGGTCGCGATGGGCGTTTTGAACTCATGGGTCATGTTGTTGATGAAATCTGTTTTCATCTCCGAAAGTTGCTTTTGGCGATAAATCACTTGAATCGTGTACCAAAAACAAAACAACACAATGCCCGTGAAAACGATCGAGAGCGAGAGCATCCCAAGTGCTGAACCCAGCACGATGCTGGTGCGGTTGGGAAAATAAAGCGACAGATCGCCGGGAGATTCAATGTCCTGGGTGAAAAGCGCGACTTTGTAAGGCGAGTTGAAAAGTGTGGGCACACCGCCCTGCGCGATTTGCGGGCCATTGTCTTCCACCACAAAGTGGTCGTTCACAATGACATAACTACCCCGCGCCTTGGAGTAAACCCCGTATTGAAAAGCCGAGCGTATGCCCCGACTTTCGATTTCTTCTTGGATAGATTTTGCCAACAAATCAAGCGGTACGCGTTCAGCCAGGGGTTTAGAATCGACCAATTGGCTCACTTTCATGGATTCCCACAGTGTCATATTGTCTTCAAATCCTTGCCCATTGCCACTTGGGTTGGGAAGGCTATCGGAAGGCTGCTGCGCTTTCGCGCGTCGTTTTGTAAAACCGTTTTCCAAGGATTGCCCCGCTCGACGGACATTGCCATTGGCTTGTGGGTGCAAAGCATTGAGGGCTTCCAGTTCCCGCACCTGTTCGTAGTATTGGAGTTTGCCCGCAACACGATTAAGTGCCATGTACACGTTTTTATCAAACTGCTCCTCGTTCAGACGGATGTTCCAGCCGATCCAATAGATCTGAAGGCAAATAATGCCTGCCAGTGCCAGCGTCATTAAGCCAATGATAATTTTTATGCGGCGTGGGTTCATAGATTGGTGGGTAAAACGGCTGCAAAAGTAGAAACCCTTGGGCATTGCCCAGCAGATTAACGCGGACTTAACCCCGAATGAATATCCAATATCCAACAAGGAATGTCCAGGGGAATATCCAACAAGGAATGTCCAATGTCCAATTAAGCTCCGCCCTTGGGATTTGTTGATATTCATAGCCGAGATGTCAATGTGAGTGACTGAGCTCAACGCCAACTTGGACATTGGACATTCCTTGTTGGATATTGGATATTCCCGTGGACATTCCTTGTTGGACATTGGATATTCTTTCCCGCCTACCTTCGCGGCCATGAACTGGTCAGCCGCCATCCAATCTTTCCGCAATTACCTCCTGCTGGAGCGATCCATGAGTCATCATACGATTGAGGCTTACGTCAATGATGTGGGCAAGTTTGTGCAATGGCTCGAACTGGAAGGCCGTGTATTGCCGCCATTGGCCGTCAAGGCAGACGACTTGACGCAGTTCATCCTCTGGGCCAATCGTTTGGGCCTCGAAGCCAGCACCCAAGCCCGGCTGATTTCCGGGCTGCGGGCATTTTACAAATACCTGCTGGTCGAGGATATGTTGGATGATGACCCCACGGAATTGCTCGAAAGCCCGCGTATGCGCCGCAAAATCCCGGAAGTGCTCAGTGTCCATGAAGTGCAGGCTTTGCTAAATGCCATAGACCTATCGGACCCACAAGGCCAGCGCAACCGCGCCATTTTGGAAATGCTTTACGCTTGTGGATTGCGCGTGAGCGAACTGGTAAATCTTCGCCTTACCCAACTGTTTCTCGAAGCGAATTTTTTAAAAGTGGTTGGAAAAAACAACAAAGAACGCCTCGTGCCGATAGGAGCGGAGGCGGTGAAGTATTTAAGAATTTACCTCGAAAACGTCCGAAATCTTCAGGAAAACATCAAAAAAGAAGCCGAAAATGTGGTGTTCCTCAATCGGCGCGGCGGAAAGATGAGCCGTGTTATGGTGTTCTTGCTTGTAAAAGAATTTGCTGCGAAGGCAGGCATTGTGAAAAACATTAGCCCGCATACGTTCCGGCACACTTTTGCCACGCACCTTGTGGAAGGTGGAGCGGATCTCAAAGCCGTTCAGGACATGCTGGGCCACGAGAGTATCACCACTACGGAGATTTACACGCATCTTGACACGGAGTACCTCAAAGAGACGATTTACCTTTACCACCCAAGATTAAAAATGTGATCTATGCAATATTGGCTTGTCAAATCAGAACCCGATGTATATGGTTACGACCAACTCGTGGCCGAGGGCCGTGGCCGCTGGGACGGTGTGCGCAACTATCAGGCACGCAACAACTTGCGGGCTATGAAAGAGGGCGATCTTTGTTTTTTCTATCATTCCAACATTGGACTTGCCGTGGTGGGTGTTGCCCGGGTGGCGCGGGAGCATTACCCTGACCCGACGGCTGAAAAAGGCGACTGGTCTTGTGTAGAGTTAGAACCCCTGAAGCCGTTTGTGCGCCCCGTCACGCTCGTTGAAATCAAAGCCCACCCCGATTTGCAACAACTTCTTTTGGTGCGCAACGCACGTTTGTCGGTAATGCCAGTGTCTTCCGACGAATTTTCCACCATATTGGCGATGGGAGAGACCCAACTTTGATCCATGATTTACAATTATTCTTACGGCGGGCGCAATCTGAACCAGTTTCCTGGTGGCGGTCTTGGCTGTCTTATTTTCTTAGTGCTTCTCGTTGTGGGCGGCTATTATATTCTGCAAGGGCTTTACTACCTTTTGCTTTGGGCGGCCCCAGCGCTGTTGGTGCTGGCGCTCATTATCAACTGGCGGGTATTCCCTGACACCATAAAAAGTTGGCTCAAGACTTTGGAAACCAACCCGTTGAGCGCGTTGCTTTCCTTGGCACTTGCCGTATTGGTGTTTCCATTTTTTTCACTATACATTTTTTTGAAAGCCATTGGCTACCGGAAAATGGAGCAGTTGCGCCGCCAATTTGGCGAGCCAGAGAACCCGCGCGAATCCGAAGGGTTTGTAGAATTTGAAGAATTGGAAAGTACGCCCAAAAAGGGATTTGACAGAGAGGGTGGTGAACTACCGGAACCTCCAATCGAGCCAGAAAAGCAGCAGCCTAAAAAAGATCAAAATCCGTACGATTCGCTTTTCAATTAAAAGGTTGATAAAGTTTTACATTACTGCCCAAAGACTTGCAACGTACTATTGTTGTTGGCGACGAGGAAAGTACGCTTTCCGCCAGCGCCCCGCAACACAGCCACGTCACGCGCATCCTTCATGGCCCAAAAGCCACTTTGGAGATTGTTGACCCAGGTAAAATTGCCCTTCCCATCGCCGGAGAGAAATATGCCATTACCAGCATCGTAGCGCCCCGTGCCCACTTCCATGCCGTATTTGTTGCCCGCCATAAGCAGGTCGAGGTGGCCATCGCCATTGAGGTCTTCTGCTACAATACCTTGAATAGCAGAGGTTTGGGCTTGATATGGCAGGCGGTGTTGTACAAATTTCCCCCCTTGGTTCTCCCACCAGCAGGTTTCGAGCTCGTAAGCCATGAGGTGCAGGGCATCGCCAAGATTTTCGCCCCACATTTTATCAATGGTAGTAGTGGAATAGACGGAAGCGTATAGATATTTCTTTTTTAGGCTTGGCATTTGCTTCACCATGACCTCCTTCTGTACCAGAGGGAAGTTGTTTTTGCCTTCGTACATGGTCACGATGGGGTCGAGTGTGCCGTTGTTGTCGAAGTCTTTGGCATAGCAGCCGAAAGGGGCTTCGGGGCTAGCGGTAAAGCGGGTGTTGAGGCCAAAATTGCCGGTTACCAGATCAAGGTCGCCATCTTGATCGAGGTCGGCGAGACGCAAGCTAAACCAAAGGCCGTTGCTTTTGCCAAGGCCAAATTGCTCCGTGACATTGGAAAGCTTACCACCTACAAGTTTGAAAATGGAGACGGGCATCCATTCACCCACGGCGACTAGTTCGGCTTGGCCATCTTTGTCGAGATCAGCCCAAGCGAGGTCAGTGACCATACCGCATCGGGCAAAATCGCCGCCAACCTGATCTGTTACATCGACCAAGCCGTTGCGATCGTTGCGTAGTATTAGACTTCGCGGCACAAGCGGCCATTTATCAGCCACCAAGCGTCCGCCAACAAAAAGGTCCTGGTCGCCATCACCATCATAGTCGTGGGCAACGACGCGAAGGCCCAAATCTGAACTACTTGTAGAGGGGGCCGCATTGGAACGGCTAAAATTGCCTTTTCCGTCATTGAGGTACAGGCGGTTTTGCCATACGGTATTGCGGAGGTGCATCTGAGCATCCATGCCGCCACTTACGACAAACAAATCTTGGTCGCCATCGCTATCAAAATCGAAAAAGACGGCGCCGTGATCTTCGAATATTTTTTCGGTTTCCCAAAGCGACTCATTGCTGGGTTTGAACTTCCCGTCGGGCGTTTGCACATAAAGCGCAGCAGGAACGTTGAAAGAATTACCCACAAAAAAATCTTCCAAGCCGTCGCCGTTTACATCTCCTTTGGCGGTGAGCGGGCCGAGTTCACTTTCCATCCACGGCATGAGCGGGTAGTTCTCAAAGTCGTTGTAGCGGTATTCTTTATGCACAAAATTGATCCCCGACAATGCCTTATTTTCGGTCAGTAATGTTTGGCCCATATTTACAGGCACCAGCGAGGCAACATATCCTGAAGCGTTTTTCCAATCCAATTGGAGGCGTTGGTTGGTGGGCACATTGGTGAGGGTTTGGGTTTTGCCGTCGGGCCAGCGAACACTTAGTTTTTCTACCTGTGCCTCCTGTCCCATGCCGAAATGTATGAGGTGTTCGGAGGAAGAGAAAATGCCTCTGTTGGGGCTGATTTCCTGGTATTGCTTTTGGCCATTCCCGTATTCAATAAGGACGGACGCACCTACGGCGAAAGGGTTTTGAGGGCTCCCTTTGAGTTTTGCTTGGAGGTAATTGCCTTTGTTCTGTTCGCGGGCAAGGTTCTTGAAAACGAAGGCCGGGTCTTCCAAGTTGTTGGCAACCAGGTCCAAATCACCGTCGGCATCCAAATCTGCCCAAGCTGCACCGGAAGACCAAGTGGCTTTCATGGTGGCCCAATCGCCGCTTTTTTCTTCAAACTTCCAGTCGCCCTGATTCTGAAAAATAAAGTCGCGGATTTTGAAAGAGGGCAATGTATTGAGGTAGTCATCAAGGGTTTTATACTCCTCCAGGATTTGTTGGTTGGTTTTGTTTTTCTTCAACTCCCTGACAAATTCGCCATGATCTATATGGTGGATTTCGCGTCGGTAGCCATTGGTCACATAGATGTCGCGCTTGCCATCGTTGTCGTAATCGGCCACAAGACCGCTCCACGACCAGTCGGTTCTGAAAACCCCCGATTGGCAGGCCACGTCGCTGAAAGTACCGTTGCCGTTATTGTGTTGTAAAACGTTGTGGGTCACGGGCTCGAAGATGCCGCTTTGCACCATTGACTGGTAAAGGCTGTTTGTATTGGAGATTTTAAGGCTTTTGTGCCGAAAGTTGGTGACGGGCATCATATCCACCGCGAAAATATCCACCAAGCCGTCGTTGTCGAAGTCCGAAAGGTCGGTGCCCATGGTGAACTGTGTGTTGTGCCGTATCATGTCGGACAAGTGATCGGTGAAAGTACCTTTTCCCGAATTGATATAAAACATGTCCGGCTGTAAGAAGTCGTTGCCGACATATATATCCGGGGCGCCGTCGCGGTTGATGTCCGATACAGAGACGCTCAAGCCAAATGCGCGGTTCCAGATACCAGATTCTTTGGATATATCAGTAAACTTCCCGTCCCCTTCGTTGCGGTATAAGCGGTCAGAATCAAGTTCATCTTTAGGTGCCAAGTTGGGGATTTGCTTGCCATCCGGGCCGGGCCGAGATTCGATTTTATTTGCGAAAACTGGATCCTTCGGATAGTTTAGGACGTACACATCAAGGTCTCCATCGCTATCGCTGTCGAAAAAATTGGCACCGGTGGTGGCACTTTTGTCATCGAGACCGTACTCCTTGGAACGCTCAGTAAAAGTCAGGTTTCCATTGTTTATGTAGAGTTTATTGCGCCGCTCCTCATTTTCAAACGGCCCGGCACGACCAACGTAGAAATCCAGAAAACCATCAGCATTAATATCCACTGCCGCCACGGTGGTCTCGAATCCCTCCTCAGAAGTTAGTCCCGCCGATTTTGTGATGTCTTTG
>JACMMM010000040.1 GCA_014379065.1 Saprospiraceae bacterium | reverse complement strand
TTTTTTTTTATTTCATTTCAAACTCCATCCGCCGCATGGCGAATATTTCCTGAAGTTTCAAGCGTGACTTCACGAGGTTGCTTCTTGAGGTGCTTTCAGTGATATTGAGTGCCTCGCCAATTTCCTTGTGCGAATACCCCTCTACGACGTAAAGGTTAAAAACGGCGCGATATGCGGGCGAAAGTTGTTGCACGGCGTCCAGAATTTCGCGCTCTGTCAAGTTGCTGAGCACATCCGGGTCGTCGGTCGAAACTGTATGCACTGAATCCAGATCTTCTGTGCGCCGCCGTGTGTTGCGCCGGTAATAATCAATGCAGGTATTTACGACGATCGTCCGTATCCAGGCACCCAAGGAGGTACCGGCCTTATAGCGGGCAATGTTCTGGAAAATTTTGATAAATGCCTCGTGTAGGAGGTCTAATGCTTCATCGCGCGAACCAGCATAGCGCATGCAGATGCCCATCATGCGGCCATAATGTTCTTCATAAACCTGTTGCTGGGCCCAACGCTCCTGACGGGTGAGGGCTTCTACAAAGTCGCGTTCAGCACGTTCCAAATTAAGGGCAATGTCCATGGTGTTGATTCTCGTTGGATGGTGAGCAATGCTCGTCCGGCGCACGAATTTCCATTTTATGTGCTGAAACGTTTGGCCTTATTTTGATGTTTCGATGTCGAACGGAACTTAAAGGCCAAGCGTTTCGGTACATAAAACGGGAATACCGTCCCGAACGCTGCTTCGCTTGGCGCAAAAGTTTGGTGAAAGGTTGGAAAGTACTCAATTTGATTTATTTTATGTTTGGCAGATGGATGCTTTTAACGAACCAACACCAGCTTTGCCAGATCAGCCTTCGAAATGTTTTTTAAAAACGTTAGGAGTTCTTCATATTTCTCCCTCGGTTGAACGGTGCTATTCAGCACCAATTTTCGATAAACGGTAATTTGGCCGGACGTGTACTGCCCTGACATTTCAAAACTGCCAAAAACCGAGCTGTAGGAAACGGATGGTATCCCATTTTCCAAGGTGTACCCCTCCGGGATGGTGATGTTGATCGTGTCATCCTCCGTGACGCCCCGTGCGTGGGCCTGAACAGGGTGCTGCCTGAGCGCGGTGGGAACCGGCAATTGTATTTTGTTTGACAACAAGGTACTAGGCAAAAAAAGTCGCTTGTTACTGACAGCGGCAAAACGAGGAATTTCGAGGGACAGGGTTTGAAGAACGACAGGAAGGCGATCCTTGTTTCGCTCGATTTCAAGCCCCGTGATTTCAAAATCGCTGATGCCCAAGACTTGATACAGATATTTTTTTCGCTGCTCATCGGGCAAACCCGCTAATTGTGCAGGGATGTCCTGTTCGATGGCACGGAAACTGCCTTTCGATTGAAGCCTTGCACTGCCGTCTGCGGCTAACACAACCGCAGTTTCCCGATGAATGGTGTTGGAAGATTCGTCGTAGCGAGGTGTTTGTAAAATTTTGCCTCCTTCAGGGAAAACAACCAAGGCGAGCCGGTCGTCGGTGAAGTCGCTGAGGAAACCAAAACCTGCCTGTTGGCTGGTGCATTCAAGCCAAATGGTGTCGTGGGAGAGCGGGATGCACAGTGTGGCATGATTGAACCAAGGATTCGGGAATTCTGGGGTTTGCGCATTTTGCTCGTCTTCACTGGCGCGTATAAGCGCATAGTAGGCCGGAACGCCCACGGCACGGAGCATAGCCATCGTGTAATTGCTCAGCCCTTTGCAATCGCTGTACTTGAATCTATCCACATCGCGAGCAGGCATGGGTTGCCAGCCTCCAATGCCAAAGCCCACAAAATAATAACGGGTGCTGTTTTGCAAAACTTCATACACGCGCCGGGCTTTGCATTCCTGATCGGGGCAATCGGCGGTCAGTTGGCGAAGTCTGTTTACGGTCTCTATTGGCAAATTGTCCTTGCCTGCGTTTAAGGTTTGGAGGAATTTTCCGAACGATGCCCAAGTGCTCATATCGCCCTCGTAGCCTTCTATCTTGAACAAAGTAGGCGCACTCATGACTTTGGGCAGACCGGAGTAGCCAACAGGCAGAAAAGGCTCAGCTTGGAAGGCACACAGATTGTGGAATTCCCACTGCAAGGGTCCGGTCTTTTGGCCAGGAAGCACATTGACCTCCATATAGCGGACTTGCAGCGTATCAGGTGCGAGCAACTCAAAACTGGCGGATTCTACAGATTGGGAAGCAGCACTTTGTGGTTCAAAAATTGGGTAGTACATCAACCCTCGATGCTTCTTAACTACTAGGTATTCGATGGTGTACGGATATACAAGCCTTGGGAATTTGATTCGTTTGTAGCGGGTGTCGTCCACAAAAACCTCTTCAAAAGGTTTTTGGTCAACGATATCCTTCTTTTTGATTTTTCGCACCAGTTTGCCGGAAGCATCGTAAACAGCGCCTTCGATGTCGTCAATTTCGCGGATTTGGTCATACCAAAACGCCTGGTCGTTTTCATCGGCAGCCTGATCGTTGAGCAGGGTAATGACCTTGTGCTCAGTCTCAATGGCTTCGCCTTTGCTCAACACTTTAAATTTGAGCTCGTACCGACGTACCACTGCATCGGCATTTTTGCGCATGGCAAGCGGGATAGAAGCAACGGAATAGTCGGTCTGTGCAGAGACACGCATGATGCTGCAAAGCGCAAACAGTCCCAAAAACAGGTTTTTCATGAAAGCGGTTTATTTGGTCAATACGATCTGTTCACTCATTTTCGCCACCATATTAGCATAAAATTGCTGTAGTTCGGCAAAATCTTCCACGGGTATGAAAGCGGCTCGGCGATTTTTACGGAGGGTAATTTTGATCAGTTCAGGATTGCTTTTGTCTACCAGATAATCAAAGCTGAGCGCATTCTCCTTAAAGCTCAACTTAGTTGATTTTGGCGCTTCTTCGAGCGTATAACCTGTAGGGATTTTGAAGGTAAAAACGTAGGTAGCGTTGGCGGGAGGACCAAAATCCACACCGAATTTGCGGGCAGGATTTTTAAATGGTGTTTCCTTTAGTGCAAAACTAAGTGCTGGCGTGAGGTAGATTTTGTTGCCCGCAGCACTGGAAAAGGCGCTGGTTTCAAGCTCAAAGGAGCCTTTTAGTACCGGGGTGTTCCAGTCGGCGTTCTCCTCAATCGTAAGATCCGTTATTTGACCGCCAGTCATCATATCTTTATAATATTCCTGGGCAAATGCCTGAGTACCTTTGTTGCTAATGAGTTGACGTGCCTTCACTGCATCGTGACCCGTTTCAGAAAAAGTGATTTTGCCCGACAAAGTGCCATCCGGCTTTAAGGTAAAATCTGCAATCGCGGCACTCCTGTCCACGATTTTACTTTGCAACGGAATCCAGGCTATATTTTCTTTGTCTTTGAGCAGCAATCCTTCCCCATTCATGGCATCCATTGGCAGTAGGCCAATGGGAGAAGGCCATCCGGAAGCGTCCATCAACGTCAAAGTGCTGTCTTCCAATGCAACAGCAGCCACAACTCGGTCAAATTCTTTAACAGAAACCCGAAATGATAAGGCTCGGCCATTGGGTCGAGTGCTGATTAGAACGGGGTAAGCATTCACTTTTGCACGACGCAACATATTGATGAACAGCAGATTGAGATCAGTTGGAGTGCCTTTATGGTTTTTGGTCAGGTTGTCCATGGTCTGACTTTTCCAGAAAAAGTCAAAGTCTGTCGTCTGATAATTTTTGCCTATAAAAGAATAAATGGCCGCCGTTTTTTCTGTGGGTGTGGATTTCCCTTCAATGCACTTTGCTGCATCGCTCCCTGTGAATTTTGAACTATTCAATACTTCGTCATAAACCTCTTCCCAAAGATCTTTGCCAAGCCGCTCCCAAGTTTGGTTGCGTTCTTTGGATGCTCCATTCACCAATTTGTAAGATGACCCGCTCGGGGTAAGGGTAGTCTGATAAACTGCCCGCACATCGAAACTTATTTGGGAGAGGTAATCATGCACCGAAGCCACAAAAGGTTCGGGTTTCAATGCCGGAACGTTTTCCTGGATAAAATGCATGATGTTGGTTGTGTAGTCAACGTTGATGTTTTGAGAGGAAGCGGTGGTTACTACCGAGACCTCTCCCCGGTCTACATAACTAATGCTTATCCGTTCGTTTTTCAGTTCCTCTTTAGCGAGCGCAAAGGAATTCCAGCCTTGAGCGTGTTTTTTATACTCAATAAAAGTAGGTACCGATGCTTCAAATTCGCTCCAGATGGTCGGCGCAATGGCATTCTGAAAAACCCATTCATCCACCGGGATGCCAATCCCTTCGTCAAGTACGGTATATTTGAATTCGATGACGCTACCTTCTCGCACCGCTGGAATTGCCGCTTTTTTCACGAAAACCTGTGAAGTAAGTTTTTCATCAAAAACATTCTCTCCGTTCAATTTGGTCTCCACCACTTTGCCGCCCTCCAAATTATAGCTACAGGCTTTAAACTCTGTCACCTTTTGGCCCTTGTAAAAAAAGAGCGCGAGGTCGGCAAAGCCGTAGGCTTCTTTGTTAAAAATTTTGATTCGCTTGTGGTGCTCATATTCAAGGGTAAAACCAGAGGTGCTATTATAACGGTGTGTCACGATGCCTTTATCGAAAAGTACAACGGCGGGGGCAGCTGGATCGGGCGAGTAAGAAGTCATGGAAATCTCCTCGTCCGAGATTTTGCCATACTTCATTTTGGGCTCCTTGCCCTGTGCTTTTAAGGGGATGGCAAGATGAGTGAACGCGATTGAAAAGAGTAAAAGGAACAAACGAAGCATAAAAATTTGGGTTAGCGGGTGAATCAATGGTAAAGAAATGAGACTCTAAATGTAGGAGGCCTTAAAGATAAGAATGCGTGTCAGTCTGGCACTTTAATTTTTTTGTTTTAAAAGCAGTCAACATTTTTCCAAAATGCAAATGAAATTCAATGCTTTAGATAATTTTTCAAATATTATCTCAAAAAATGTTTTAAAAAAATTTAAAAAAAGTATATTAATAAACAAATTGTTTCTATTTTTGCTCGCCGAAACAATGAGAGGCGAGCAAAACTCGGAGGCTCGTCCGCACTGCCTAAGAGGCTGTTTGTAAGATAAATTCATACAGCCTCTAAACCATCACAAAATAAATTAATCGCCGCCATGGGAAAAAACAAATGGTACTTCGAGACCGAAAACAGCACCAAACAGACAGGAAGTGCCAGTTCCAACTCGAGCCAAGGCCGCTCGAAAAAAATTAGCTATATGCCCAGCACATTTATCTCAGAATCTCCAGAAAACATGCCTTTGCCTAAACTGATGCGTTTGGTTTGGCTTCGTTTGCGGCGAAGCTGGGTTGCCCTGCGCTTTCAGGCAAACCGCTGGTCTTTTGGAATTTTTAGGCGGAAAACAGTGGTTCAACTTTGCATTCTTGCCGGTACGGGTTTTTTATTGCTCGGGCCTGATGGCGAATCAGGGTTGTTGACCAGTGGCAACGCTACGGCGTCCAATTGGGCGCGCGAAACCACCTTTGATGTTGGAAGCGAAGAAAAGCCTACGCGCAAAATCAAGTCACCCCGCACCAAAAACGAAGCTGCTCCCCTTGCCGCTGACGAACTCTTGCGGGAACAATCACTCGATTACATCGAAAGATATAGCAAAATAGCCATTGGAGAGATGCAACAATTCGGGATACCCGCCAGCATTAGCCTTGCTCAAGGGTTGATTGAAAGTCGTGCAGGAACCAGCAAATTGGCCGTTTCGAACAACAACCATTTTGGCATGAAATGCTTCTCCAGGCACTGTAAAAAAGGACATTGCTCCAATTTTACAGATGACACGCACAAGGATTTTTTCAGGAAATTCCCCAATGCCTGGGAAAGTTGGCGGGCTCACAGCCAATTGTTGGCATCTGGAAGATACAATAAACTAAAACGACATGGCCGTGATTACCGCGCTTGGGCGTATGGACTGAAATCTGTAGGGTATGCCACAGACCGGACCTATGCAGAAAAACTAATCGGGATTATTGACCGCTATGATCTGCACAAATACGACCGGTAGTTCAGTGGCAGTGGGCAGTGGCAGTAGGCAGTGGCAGTAGGCAGTAGGCAGTAGTCCGTGGTCAGCGGTCAGTGGTCAGTGTAGCAGTAGCATTCAGTACAAAGCGCAGCAGC
>JACMMM010000039.1 GCA_014379065.1 Saprospiraceae bacterium | reverse complement strand
CCGCCTCCAAACATTTTCATTTCATCTTCAGTCTGCTATGAAACATCTACCTAACTTTTTATTCTGTTTACTTCTGACTTTTTGCGCTCAAGCGCAATCCGACAACAAAATTGTCATCGGCACCAATGACAGCGTTTATTCAAAAATCTTGAACGAACCCCGAAATATCTGGGTTCATGTGCCCGACAGCGGTCCAGGGGGGATCTTTACTCAAGAGCGCTATCCGGTATTGTATCTGCTCGACGGCGATGCACATTTCTCCTCTGTGGTCGGCATGGTTCAGCAATTGAGTTCCGGCGGAAATGACATTTGCCCAAAAATGATCGTGGTGGGTATTCCAAATACAAACCGCTGGAGGGATTTGTCGCCCACCCACGTAAAAGGCGGTCCTTATCTCGACAGTGCGATGGTAAAAACCACGGGCGGAGGCGAGGCATTCCTCTCCTTCATGGAAAAAGAACTCATGCCCTACATTGAGACAAAATACCCAACTGAGCCTTATCGGATGTTGATAGGACATTCATTGGGCGGTTTGTTGGCGGTACACAGCCTCATACATCACCCTACACTGTTCAATGCTTATGTGGCGATTGACCCCAGTATGTGGTGGGATAATTGGAAATTGGAGAAAGAAACGCAAAAAGTCTTGAAAGAAAGGAAGTTTGACGGCACTTCCCTGTACCTCGGCATTGCCAATACGATGGAAGGTGATATGACGATTGAAAAAGCAAAGAAGGACAACAGCCATAGCACCGAGCACATTCGGTCCATTTTTGCATTGGATAAAATGTTGAGTAGCAACAGACAAAACCAGCTCAAGTACCGAAGCAAATATTACGGCGACGACACGCACGGTTCCGTCCCACTCATCACGGAGTACGATGCGCTACGGTTTATCTTTGATTTTTACCCCATGAAACTCCGGGGCAAGGATTATTCGGATACGACTTCTGCATTGGCGATTAGAATTAAAAAGGTGTGCGCGCTGCGCTCAGAAAAATTGGGCTATACCGTAAAACCGCCGGAAGAATTGTTCAACAACCTCGGCTATCGAGCCTTGAACGAAAAACGGTTTGCACAGGCGGAATTATATTTCAAACTCAATACTGATTACTACCCAAACAGTTTCAATGTGTATGATTCCTTTGGAGACTATTTTCTGGAAAAAGGCGATATCGAAAATGCCATCCTCAACTTTAAAAAGTCCTTGGCAATCAAGGAAATGCCTTATACAAAGCAAAAGGTAGAAGTGTTGGAAGCGGGGAAACCTAATGCTAAAGACTAAAAAGGTTACAGATCGATTTAGCCGAAACAAACACGCATACAAACCGATTCAAGGATGAAAAAGATACTGTTCCTCCTGTCTGCCCTTCCTTTTGGGCTTCTGGCGCAGACTGGCAATCCAATAGATAGTTTGCAAAAAATCCTGGCCCAGAAACAGACAGCGAAAGATCAGCTGGGAGAAACAGAGGCTTTGTTTGAAATCGGAAGTATCTATTATGACCGTCAGGAAGACAAAACCGCGTTGGAATACATCCAGAAGGCATTGCAACGGCTTCCGGAAGGAAATCCAACTTTAAAGGGGCGGCTCTTGTATCGGAAAGCAATGTTGCTGTATTTTATTGGACAAGACTTTTCGCAGTCGCTGCCCATTTTGGATTCTGCGTACCTTTTATTGAGACCTATAAATGACCCTGAAATATTAGCGCCCTTTTTACAGTCTTACGGGACATTCCTGACTCAAAATTTATAATACCAAAAAGCGCTGCGTATCCTCCTGGAAGCCGAGCAGATTTGTCTCCAAAACAAGGAAGTAGGAAATACAGACAGGATGCTCAACCTGTATTCCAACCTGTTGTCGGCGGCATATTCGCTGGGCGACTACAAAGCCGCGCTCGAATTTGCGCGCAAGGGGATAGAAACCGGGGCCAACAGCAAAAATTACGAACTAATCGGAGATTTATATTACAACAACGCCCTAACTTTTAGCGCTTTGGGTTATGATAAGGAGGCGGAACTGGGTTATTTAAAGTCGCTGGAAGTGAACCAAAAAGGCCATGTTGCAACTGGAATCATCTCCGTAAAAATGGCTTTAGGGGAGTTTTACAGTAGTCATGCTCAGGCAAAACTGGGAATGCGTTATCTGTCTGAAGCCAAAGCGGCGGCCAAACAAATCAAGGATTATTATTCTGTTGCGGTGGTGCATAAAATGGAGGCGTCGGTTTTTTCCCAGAAAAAAGATTATCCGAAAGCAATGGCTGCTATTGATAGCTGTATTCAATATTTCCAAACCGACCCTCGTATCATTCAAGGTCTTTTTTATGAAAAAGCCAAGATTTTAAAAGAGACCAATCAATTGGAAGACGCAGTCCTTTGGGCCAAAAAAGAGCTTGAAATGGCCGCTAAATCAAAAAGCCAGGTCTATGTTTTTAGTAGCTATCTCCTGCTCTCCGAAATAGAAAAAGCACGCAACAATTTTGAACAGGCCCTGGCCTATCATGAGCAATACTCGGCCTTCAAAGACAGTGTTTACAATGGCAACTTGGAAAGCAAATTGGCCGAAGAGCGCACCAAACAAAACATTGAGACAGAACAAGATGCGCGCAAAAAAGCGGAGCTCGAAGCCAATTTACTCAGCACTCAAAATCAACTTTTTGGCGCCATAGCAGCGGGTTTGTTGCTTATCCTTTTGGTGGGCGGATACTTGTTCTGGCAATTGCGCAAATCAAGACGACAACTAGAAAGTCAAAACCTTCAATTGACACAGCTCAACGCTACCAAAGACAAATTTTTTGGCATCATCGCCCACGACCTTCGCAACCCGCTCACCGCATTTCAAGGGGTGGGCGAGCAACTCAATTATTATCTGGAAAAGGGAGACACTGCCAAATTGCAGAAAATCAGTGGCTTAATCGCCAAAAGCGCGGCCAATCTAAGCGGGCTGCTCGACAACTTGCTTTCCTGGGCCTTGCTCAACCGGGGCATGATTCCCTACAGTCCGGAATCGCTCGAGCTGGCTACCGAAGCTGCCGCCAATTTTGAGATCCATGGAAATGCAGCTGCCGCCAAAAACATTCAACTCGAAAACAACATCCCCCAAAACCTAAAAGTACATGCCGATAGAAACGCATTGCAAGCCATCCTTCGTAATCTTGTGGACAACGCCGTGAAGTTTACTCCGGCAGGCGGGCGTGTAACACTGGGCTGTACAGAAAAAGACAATAAGGTTTTTATCGCCGTCAATGACACGGGAACGGGCATTGCAACCGAGAAATTGGCCCAACTTTTCAGCCTGGAAAAACGCAGCGAACACGGCACCGAAGGAGAAAAAGGCGCGGGTCTTGGGCTGTTGCTTTGTAAGGAGTTGGTAGAATTGAATCAGGGTATCCTGCGTGTATTCAGCACACCGAGCAAAGGTTCGACTTTTGAGTTTTCTTTGCCGAGCGCGTGAATGTGGAGAATGTTGAGAGGGTTGAGAATGTTGAGGGTTTAGAATGTTGAGAGTTGAAAGCCTCGGTAATAGTGGTTTGTTTAGAAATCTGTGTCGTTTTCGGGCCGCGCCCCCTCAAAATTCTCAACCCTCAACATTCTCAACCCTCAACATTCTCAACCTTCTCAACCTTCTTATGAAAATCCTCATCGTAGAAGACGAACCCATCCACGCCGACCGCTTTGAAATGCTGGCCGAGCAGTTGGGCTATGAAGTGGCGGGGAATTGCGACAATGCCTTCGATGCACTGGATTGTTTCCATCGCACGGCGCCCGATTTACTTCTGCTCGACATCCATATTCGAGGCGAAATCGACGGCATCCAATTGGCCGAGCGAATCAACCAAGTGCGCCCCATGCCCGTGGTATTCGTAACGTCACTACAGGACGACGAAACTTTCGCCCGGGCTCAGGGCACCCAACCCGTGGCGTTCATTCTAAAGCCTTTCGATACCCTTCAACTCCAACGCGCTATAGAATTAGCCGTGAGCCGCTTGGCCTCCGCCCCTACCCTTTCCCAAAGCGATTTTGAACAAAACGACCTGGTATTGCCCGATTGCCTCTTCGTAAAAGTTAGGGAAAAACTGGAAAAAGTACCCTTCGACGAGATTTTGTATGTAGAATCAGAGGGACGTTATTCAATGCTCTACACAGCGGGAGGTCGCAAATTTGCCATCAGGATTCCCCTCGGCGAGTTGGAGATGAAGTTGCCAGAAGGCCGTTTTGCGCGAACGCACCGAAGCAATCTCATCCACCTGAAATGGCTTCAAAGTGTTGATTTGCAAGAAATGACGGTGTTGGTAAAAGACAAATCCGTGCCGCTCAGCAAAGGATTTCGCGAGCAAATATTAGCCAGGCTGGACCAAGTGTAGGCGGTCAGACTACTGGACATTTTG
>JACMMM010000415.1 GCA_014379065.1 Saprospiraceae bacterium | reverse complement strand
TATTTTCCAGTAGTATGCCATTTTCAACCCCCCTTCGATAAAAATTAAGGGCACGTCGGCTGAAATCTAAATTTCCCTGATTGACTTTGGCCGTGCAGTAGTTCAGCGCGATGCGGTATAGATCGAGCATTTCGGATTTTTTGAATGAGCTATCGTTGCCCTCCAAAATGATTTTCTCAAAGTCATCAAAATATTGCTCTTGGGAAGGATTTGTAGTCGTCATGTAGGCAAAGTAATATGCCGCGATTGCTGGAGTTTTTAAAAGGTCTTTCTTTTGAGTAAAAGCTAAAACCTCTTCAAATAACCCTTCATTATAGGTTGCCGTTTTATAAACAGAGCGGTGGGCTAGCATAGCTAAAGCAAGGTGGAGTTTTTCAGCCAGAAACCAATTTTCTAACGCATCAGAAGTTTCTTGGAGGTTTGCCGCAGCGTTTTTTATGACGAGCTGACTGTAATCCTTTTCAAAAAGAAACTTATTAAAAAGATAATAGTTGTCGCGCAATGGTTGGCCTTCCAAACTTTCCCGCCCAATGCGATAGGCTTGCCGATAGGCTTTTTCTAACTTTCGTTCTCGATATATGCGCGACAAGGCAAGTTCGTATTGTACTCGGTCATTGACCACATCCACAAACACTAAATACTCTTCTATTGCCTTCAAAAGGAAGTACATCACCTGCCGCATATAAGCATCGTCATAAGGTTGCGAAGGGAAAACTGCTTTCCATGCCTTTTCCTTTTCTGCCCCTTCGTCGCCATTAGGCAGATTTTTTGCCAAAAAATCAAACAACTTGACCACATCCTGCCGTTGGTTGTGGGCGGGAGATTGGAGCCACTTGTTCAACTCGCGTATTTCCTTTTTTTCAAGAGAGCGGACGATTTCGGTCAAAACGCTTTTTTGCATATTTTTTTCAAGTTATCTGTTCAACAAAACAACAGTCAATTGCTTTGAGTTTAGGATATTTTGCCGTACTTTTATGGAAGCGTTATCAAGTTTTACAGTGCAAATAATAAAAAAATGACTCTTTTTTGCAAAATCTGTAAAATTTAAGATTATAAAGATTTGGTCACAAGGTAAAACAATCACAAAAAAATATTCAACAAATGCGAATTTTTGTCTTTAGCACGCCCGCCCTTTGCCCGCACTTTTGTACTGTCGAAAGAAATTTCCTCCGACCAGTAATCCTATCCATCATGCAAAAGTACCTGTATATACTCACCTTACTGCTGCTGTCTGTTGCCCAAGCAAATGGCCAAGGGTGGGAACGTATCTATGGTGGTAGCGGACAGGATGCCGCCCACAGCATCGCGCCGACGCATGATGGTGGCTATATTATGGCCGGTGCTTACAACGCCAACAGCCGTATTTTCCTGATAAAAACAGATGTAGATGGCAAGCAGCAATGGGCCAAGCAAATAGTGGCTGCTGGAGCCGCCTCTACTGCCGAAGCATTCGCCGTGGTGACTACCCGCGACTCAGGCTATGCCATAGCGGGTTATGTGGACGCCGATGCGGGTGGCCCTGCTAAACGTGACATCTACCTCCTCAAAACAGATGCTTTTGGCAACAAACTTTGGGACCAAACATTTGGCGGCAACCTCGACGATGAGGCTCGTGCCTTGTTAGAACTCCCCGACGGAACACTTGTGCTGTCTGGCTTCCAAACCTACGCAGGGGGCAAAGAAAATATTTTTGTACTTAAAACCGATTCCGAAGGCAGCAGTCTTTGGCTCAATTCTTCTTATGGCCAACCGGAGTACCGCCGCCGAGGACATTCGATCGTGGCCATCCCAAATGGCGATTTAATCATAGCGGGGATTTCAGAACCAATTTCCAGCGAGGACAGAGATATCCTTATGCTCCGTGTCAATGGGTCCGGGAACGAAATCTGGAGTACGCTTTACTCGCTGGCTGGTCCGCTTGGAAATATGCGCGACGATGAATCTCGTGCATTAATCAGCACGGCCGATGGCTCGCTGATATTGGCTGGTACGACCAATGTGGAAAGCACTATGGCGAACTCGGGGTTTCTTTTGAAAATTGACAGTGATGGAGACCCCACCCCAATCTGGCAGAAACTCTTTCTTGGCAGTGAGTTTTACGCATTGGGCGTATCTGGTGCAAATTTTCTTGTGGCTGGTTTTAGGAGTAGCCTTAATAATTTGGACAACCTTGTTCTCCTTAAAGTGGATGCGCTGGGCGAGGTTATTTGTGAAGCTGAAGTAGGGCGCGGTGGATTTGATCAATGCTTCGGTCTGGTGCCCGTGCGTGGAGGCGCTGTCATGGCAGGCTCTACGGAACAATTTGTGGGAGGGTTTGGTGATTCTTATGCTTATCTGGTCAAAGCCGATGAGCATTGCACCGTACTTACAAGTTATATCCAAGCCAATATTTTCCGCGATTTCAATGCCAATTGCCAAAAAGACGTGGATGAACCCGGGCTCCGCAACTGGGTGATAAGGGTCGAAAGCCCCTTCGATACGCTTTACACTGTAGCAAATGCCAACGGCGACCTTAAAGTAGAGGTAGATACGGGCAATTACAAATTGATCCTTTTCCCGCCAAACCCTTACTGGAAGTCCTGTGATTCGATCGTAAATGTTTATGTGCCAAATTTTTACGACACCGTTTATGTGAATGTGCCGGTAAAAACCGAGTTTGATTGCCCGCGCAACGAAGTGGATGTGACGACACCTGTGCTGCGCCGCTGCGCTGAAAACATCTACCACGTCCGATATTGCAACTCCGGCACGGTGCCTTCGCTCAATACCTACGTTGATATTACGCTCGATCCATTCTTGTCGCTCACGGGCAGTTCTATTACAGCTACCCCCCAAGGTAATAATGTCTATAGGTTTGATCTGGGCACGATCAACAATGGTGATTGTGGTGACTTCACCGTAACCGCTTTCCTCAGTTGTTCTGGTACGCAGGCAGGTCAAACGCACTGTGTGACTGCCAAAATTAGCCCCAATGCGTTTTGTGGAAACAACTCAGGCTGGGATGGAGCCATCATCGCTGCCCAAGCTTTTTGTGAGAATGACTCCATCAAAATGCTCTTGGAAAACATCGGCACAGGAGATATGGGCGGATCATTGGGGTATGTGATCACGGAAGATGTCGTAATGCTCACCCCTCCCGGCAGCCCAGACTATAAGTTTGATCTCGATGCAGGCGAAAGTATGATCGTTTGGTCTCACGCTGTCACCGGCGGGACTTTCCGCATCATTGCTGAACAAAGCCCCGGCTACCCCGGCACGAGCTACCCCACCGCTGCGGTGGAAGGCTGCAAATCAGATACCAGCATTAGCCCAATATCACTTGGGTTCTATACCATGTTCCCCGAAGACGACGCAGATGCTTTCATAGAAAGCGACTGCCAAGAGAGCAACGATTCCGATTTTAATCCTTTGAATTTAAAAAGAGGCCATCCTAAAGGCTATGACGTGCCTCATTACGTCAGTCCACAAACCGATTTGGACTTTGTAATCCAATTTCAGAACACTGGCGCCGACACAGTACAGCAGGTCGTTATCCGCGACACCCTCTCTGCTGTGCTGGACCCGGCAACGGTGTACCCTGGCGCTGCGAGCCATCCCTACCAATTTGACATCTTGGGCAACGGCATCGTAGAGTTCACCCTCACTAATCTTAATCTTATCCCCGGTGGCGGCGTGCCAAGTGAAGGTTTTGTAAAGTTTCGCGTGTCTCAAAAACCGGACGCGCCATGCGAAACGACGATCTTCAATAGCGCTGCCATCTACTTTGATTTCAACGCACCTGTGTTTACCAATACCACGTATCACACCGTGTGCGACAGTAATTTTATAATTATAGATCCTTCATTAAGCGTGGTATACCTGCCGGGGGTCAACTTGAAAGTTTTCCCCAACCCTGCTACTGAAAGTGTCACTTTCAAGGTGGATGGCGTAGCAGCCCATAGTTATGCGCTTACCCTTTATAATATCCAAGGCCGATTAATTTCTAATCAAGTTTTTGACCATTCCGAATTCCGATTGCTCCGGCAACAACTCCCGGCAGGAGAAATTATCTACCAACTTGCCGCTGACGGCAAGTTGGTAGCCTCCGGGAAACTAATCGTTCACTGACATCAATAATCCAATTGTGCACTTTACCCGCCTTCGCGCTGCGCGCTATGGCTGGTAAACAAGAGGCCATCCCAATCCGACGATTATTCATTCACGAAACATATCAAGCCCGCGAAGCAAAAGAGCTTTGTGGGCTTTTTTTTGGAAATTAATAACGCTAAAGAACTTGTTCAATCTTTTTTAAAAACACTAAGGAACTAAGAAGCACTAAGGCTAATAGGGGTTTGATAGGGGAGAGTTAGCAAACCCTGTTAGCCTTAGTGCTTCTTAGTTCCTTATTGTTTAAATTTCTTGTATGAAAAAACTATTACTCTTTTTTGCCCCCATTTGCCTGTTGCTTACCCTTTCCAACTGCGCGTCTTTCAAACAAAACCGCTGGCTTTCGGCACACCAAAAAGAATTGAGCCGCTTGGCCAATAGCAGCCTGCCCGCTGAACAAAAACTCGACGGTCTGGTGCAAGACTATGTCAAGTTCATGACGGAAGACCTCAAGTTCGTAGATCCCGTCAAAGGCGTGAAGTATGTGAAAAAATACCACGACCAGAATCGCGCTTCGATGGAAAAAATCCTCCGTGAATCTGAAAAATGGCAAGGAAACCTTGGCACGATGGACAAAATCGCGCTGGGTGTGCGCACGGTGCAAAAGCCCTATATCCGAAGCCTGATTGACTTGGGGCCAAAGTTCAAGCGCAAGTACAAGCAGTACGCGTTTGCACTCGAATTAGGCTCTAAAATCACGGGCGGGCTGACGAAGTTTGCTGGGAAGGATCTGTTTTGAGGAAGGTTGAGGGTTTAGAGTTGAGGGTTTAGAGTTTAGGTTGAGATCGTTGAGCGAAGCCCCTAAACCCTAAACCTTAAACCCTCACCTCTATCGGCCTTTCATACGCCGTTTTTAACCACCCGTTTACCCGCTGCCGGAACGACCATTGGAACACCGCATTGGGCGCGAGCAGGTTTAGCCCGAAAGCGTAGATCCTTGGCGAAAGGAGCATCATCAAGTTGTAAAGGCGGATTTCTCCGTTCAGGCGGCGGTAAATTTCACGGTCGTAGTGTTTGAACTGCTCAGCATCGAAGCGCTTGTTTTTCAGCGCACTTTGCACAAAATGAGCCCCGATGTAGCCCGACATCATTCCCGTACCAATGCCTTCGCCACTGGTGGGGCATACCAGCGATGCCGCATCTCCCAAAAGCAAATACCCATCACCAAAGGCCCGTCGTCGTCTCGATGCGAGTGGGATACCCCAGCCCACCGGCTCCTCCATTGGCGAGGCATTTCGGAATCTGGGCGACATCACAGGGTCTTGCTGAATCATTTTAGCAAATTCCTCGCGCAGTTTGTGCCCGCCCCGCGCCACCACTTCGCTCACCATGCCAAATCCCACATTGGCCTCGCCATTGGGCAATGGAAAAATGTAGAAATAAGACATGGGCAATCCGGGCGGGAAATATATCTCAATAAGATTGAGCGGGTGCAAACCCTCCACCCCTTGCCAATACTGGCGGAGCGTGGCAGCATAGTGCCGACGGTCAATCTTGCGTTGCCCCAAGTGGTGCAACACAGCAGAATGGTCGCCATCGGCGCCAAGGAGGAGCGGCGTTCGGATTTCGAGTTCTTTATTTGTGCTGCGGGCGAAAACCCGCCATTCCAAGCCATCGCGTTCAATTTTCTCTACATGAGTCCCCTGTTTGAAATCAGTAAAACGAGGATTGATCTTTTGCACCAAAAAATTGTCGAAGTGCAAACGCTTGGCGGTCCAAAAAAGGGGGTGTTCGCGGTGGATGAAATCAGTGGCGTGACCATTTTGAGTAAAAAACCGTGTGCCGTAATTGGGGACAAAGTCTTGGTTTTCAATAATTTCGCGCTCGACGATTTCTGGGTCAAGGTGGCGCAACACGCGCACTACTTTCAAATCCAAACCGTCGCCGCACACCTTGTCGCGCGGGAAAACCGCTGCGTCAAGGAGAATGTGGGCAATCCCCATTTTAGCCAGAAAAAGCGAAGCAGTTGTTCCCGAAGGCCCGGCTCCGATAATGAGTACCTCCGTGCGAAGAGATTCCGATACCATGGCACGAAGTTAGTCGGAATGACTACGACATCTTACCTTTCATTTTTTGAATATGAAACGACTACTTTATATTTCGCTCTTTTTTAACCTCCTTGCGCTTGTAGCAGGGGTGTTCGCCGTGACTCGTATGGGCGGCTTCAAACACGTGTTTCTGCGCTTGCAACGCGAAACCGAGGGGCTTCACCATCATCGCACCCAGCTTTTTGAGAACTTGCCAGAAAAGCCTAGGTGCATCATCTTCCTGGGCGATAGCCAGACAGAACAATGCGAATGGCACGAACTTTTTGGCGACAGTCCGGTAGTACTCAATCGGGGGATTTCAGGGGATTATACCGGGGGAATGCTCGAGCGCTTGCCAGAGGTTTTACGACACAAACCCTCAAAAATCTTTTTGTTGATCGGGGTGAATGATCTGGCGTTTGGAAACTCTACTCCCGAAATCGAAACTGCTTACCGCAAAATTGTGCAAAAAATCAGGACGGATTCGCCCAACACGGAGTTGTACCTGCAAAGTCTGTTGCCTGTGAACAATGAAGTGCGGCATGTTGGCGTGAAAAATGCTAAGATTTTGGAGGTAAATGCCCGAGTCGAACAGATTGCTCACGATTTTGCACTGCCTTACCTTGATATTGCTACCCCGCTGAAAGATGCGGACGGAAAACTTGATTCCAAATTCACGGAAGACGGTTTGCATATAAATGGGCTTGCGTATATGGTTTGGAAAAATGAGATTGAGAGACTAGTGAGAAAATAAACTTGTTACTTAAGGCTATCTTCGTCCTCGCAAAATCCTACGCTTTCGATGGAAGTTCCACCTAGCTATCCGCCTATTCCTCCGCCCCGCCGCCGCTCTTGGTTGCACCGCATCCTGCTTGGCATTCTGTTTTCGGTGTTCATCCTCCTGCTTTTACTAGTGGTCATCGCTGCTTTTTTTGACAAGCAAGTGAGCCAGCAGTTGGTGGCCGAAATAAACAAAAACCTAAAGACTGAACTCCGCGTGGGCGATTCCAGTCTTTCGCTATTGTCGGGTTTCCCTTCCGCTTCTATCAACCTTTCACAAGTACGGCTTAAAGACGCATTAGGCGGCCAGCTCCTTGCTGCTGAGGAACTTTCGTTCAAATTCGACCTGCTCAGCCTCTTCGGCGATGACCTGAAAATCCACTCCGTCCGACTGCGCGACGGAGCAGTTCGCATCTTGGTGAATCGCGCTGGAAAATCAAACACTGATATTTTTAAGGAAGAAAAAAACGCAAAAAAACCTGCCACGGAAAGCACGCTCCGACTTGCTTTGGAAAATGCAGAACTTAAGAACGTGGCCATTCTGTACGACAACGCGCCCACCCAACAAGCCGCAGAAATGCTGGTAAATCAAGCCAGTGCAAGCGGCAATTTTTCCGCTCAGCAGTTCCGGCTTTCGAGCCAGGCCGAAGTTAAAATCTACCGCCTCGACTCAGACAGCAGCCGATACCTCGCAGGCGAAAAACTCCTCTATGACGCGGTGCTGGCCGTTGACCTCAAACGCGGGGTGTACGCCCTTCAAAACGTGGAACTCACCCTCGGCGGAAACACTTTCAATGTGGAAGGGCTCGCGGTGAGAAAACCCGATGCCACCGAACTGAATTTCAAACTCACGAGCCAAGAGGGCGACATTTCGATGATCGCCAACCTGTTGCCCGGCGCTTACCATGAGTATTTTCGCGCGTTTCAGAGCTCGGGCAACTACTCGTGCAGCGGCACCGTGAAAGGCCGTTTGAGCAAAACAGAAACCCCTGCCATCGGCTTTGAGGTGGCGCTTCGGGACGGAAAAGTGACCTCTGAAAAACTTCAAAGCCCTTTGCGCAATGTTTCGTTCCGCGCCCGATACAACGCCCAGCCAGACGGAAGCGGCGAATTTGAACTGGCCGATTTCAAAGGCGATTTTGGCGGGCAGGCATTGAGTTTATCTTTGAAAGTGAATCAATTAGATGACCCGATGGTGGATTTTCGCGCCAATGGCGCATTGCCGCTAGATGCCGCTTATGGGCTTTTTGACAACGAACTCATCACGGCGGGTGACGGTTTGGTGCGCCTCAACCGCCTCACGGTGCAAGGTCGTTACGCCGATATGACCAGCATGCGGCGCATCAGCCAGGTGAATGCAGCAGGCGAAATTCAGTTCAACAACGCCGCGCTCACCTACAACAAAGTCCCACTGCTTGCCGAAACGGGTTTCCTCCGCTTGGAAGACAATGAATTCCAATTAGACAGTTTTGTGCTTCGGGCAGGGAAAAGCGATTTTACACTCAGTGGTTTAGCCAAAAACCTGCTCCCCGTGCTCTTTGCAGACTCCATGAACACGGCAGACGCGCTCCTTGAATTCAATGCAAAACTCCGCTCGCAAAACCTCGATGTGGATCAAATAGTAGGAATGTTCAGCGTGCAAACCACGGTTTCCGAAGCGGGCGGGAAAGCCGAGCTGGACTCTTTGAAAATAGAAAAAAATGCCGAGCGCAGCTTCGCCATGGACAAACTGAAAGGCAGTTTCGAGGCCAATATCAGCGGATTCAAATATGGGAAAATCGAAGGGAAAAACTTTGGTGGCCAGTTTGAGTTTGACCACAATAATTTGAATATCAACGGGAATGCTTCAGCAATGAAGGGCGAACTTATGCTTGACGGCAATGCCCGTTTTGACCTCCACCCATCTCTGAAAATGCGCATTACGGCCCGCAACCTCGATCTGCAAACCATGTTGGCGCAATGCGAGAACTTTGGGCAAGAAGTCATCACGGATGCGAATATGCGCGGCAACCTAAATGGCCGCATAGTGATTTGGACTTATTGGGATAACGTTGGCGCTTTTGACTCAAAACGCCTCCATGCGCTCGCCGATGTTCAGGCCACAAACGGTGAACTGTTAGGGGTTAAAATGTTTGAAGATTTTTCCACCTTCGTCCATATTCAGGATTTACACCGTATAAAATTCACCGATTTACAAAACTACCTGGAAATTAAGAACCAAAGACTCTATCTGCCCGTGATGTTCATCCAGAGCAATGCCCTGAACATGACCTTGAGCGGCGAGCATACGTTTGACAACGACATTGATTACAAAATCAAAATCAATGCGGGCCAAGTCTTGCTCAACCGCCTCAAAAAGCACGATTCTGACCTAGATCCGCTTCCTGAAAAGAAGGGCGGATTTAATCTTTATTATTCCATCGAGGGGAATTTGGACAAATACGAGATGAAACGCAAGAAGAAAGCGGTCAAGACCGAGTTCGAGCGCAGCGAAGCGCGATAATTGCTCATTGCCAAAGCTATTAACGCAGAATTTGGGGGTGCCTCCGTGGATGCCATGCTTGATGCGCCCACACAATCAGAAAATGAAGGTGAGGAATATCTGGATGAAATTCAGGGGAAGGGGAATTAGTTGAGGGTTGAGAATGTTGTGGGTTGAGAATGTTGAGATTTTGCACTCAACATTCTCAACCCTCAACTTTCTCAACTCTCAACTCTCAACATTCTCAACCCTCAACTTTCTCAACCTCAACTACTCCGGTTTCATACGCGCAAAATGCTCGTAGTAGCCCGGGCGGTTGGCGCTCTCAATGCCAGGAACAAATTTTTTGGAGATGATAATGCGCTGCAATGGAGCAAATAGCACTATTTCAGGCACCTCATCGTAAAAAACTTGCTGTATTTGGAGGTATAGGGCATTTCGCTTGGCTACATCAGGTTGCACACGAATAGCCTCGATAAGGCTGTCGGCTTTTGCACTTATATAGCCAGCACGGTTGTCGCCCGCAGGGGAAAGGCTTTTGGAGTGAAACCGTTGGTAATACTCTATCGAGCCTGGAAAAAGCGCGACCCCCAGCAAAGCACTGTCATAGTTGCCGCTTTTTGAATCAGCACTCATTGTCGCGAGGTCAACGCTTTGAATCACAATGTCAATACCCGCTTGCCTAGCTGATTCTTTCACACTGTTGGCGAATAATTCATTGGTTTTGATGGCGGTGGATGCCATGAGTTTAAAGGAAAGTTGCTGGCGCTTTCCGTTGACTACCTTGTCTAAAATACCATTGCCATCGGTATCTGCCCAACCAGCTTGTGCGAGCAAGGCTTTAGCTTTGGCGATGTTGAAATCGGGCAAAGGGATATCCTTGGCATAATAGGGCCGGTCTGGAGGCATCGGAGAGGTAATTCGCACTGCCAAACCGCGCTGTACTTGATTCACAAAATAATCGTAGTCCACGATGTGCCTAAGCGCCCTCCGCACCTGCACATCTGCGAGGATAGGATTGCGGTGATTGAGCACCCATCGGTTATATTGCGTGGCCCCGAGGGTGAAAAAGTCAAACTTGGCGGCAAGCGAATCATTGGCTTTCATTTCTAAAAACTTCGCGGGGGTGATAACGCCTCCTATCAAGTCGAGCTCGCCGTTTTTGACCATATTTTCCAAAGTAAGGTCGTCTTTTACCACTTTGTAAACCAACTTTTTAGGGTAAGCCGCCAACAAGGGATACTGGTTCACAACTTTGTCGCCCCACCAATTTTTCTTTTTAACCAGTATGGCGCCTTGCTCGTTCATCACTTCCAAGCGATAAGGGCCGCTGCCCGAAATGGCATTTGGGTCGTTGGCAAATTTTGGTTGGCCGAACTCGGTTACAAAAGCCTTCACATTGGCATCGGCAGCCAGTGCGGTTGTTTTGGCGGAGTCTAAGAGGTCGCTCAAGGGAAGGTTTGTCAGCCTGTTCGCGGCATCATAATTATAGGCAGGGTAAATGGGGGTACTACAAATCGTCTCGAGTGCTAGCATGTAAAAGCTGCTGAAGTACATGATGAACTTTTTTGGATTTGCAGGGTCAATTTCTATTCCAGACAGTGACTTCAAATATCCACGATAAACCTCAGGAAGGCCAGGGAGGAACACTAACTTGAAGGTAAACGCTACGTCATTAGCCGTCACCGGCGTGCCATTGTCCCAAGCCGCTTCAGGGATTATTTCAAAGTCATAGGCGAATTGACCTTTGTGTGGACCGTCCGTCACTACGCGGACGCTGGGGATAGCCTTTACAAGCGTTGGGTTCATTTCCAAGGTCTTGGGGTCGAGGTCGCCAAATTGTAGAAGTGTTTGGCGCGATACGAAAGAGGACGGCGCGTGCCCTCCATTCATAAAGAGGTTGAGGTTGTTGGGCGCCGAATCAATCCTCACAAGGACTTCTTCGGGCGCACGAGGCTTTTTTTTGCCAAAAATGATTGGGTAAAGCAGCCAGGCGGCCACAAGCAGGGCGACAATCGCCAGCACCCGCCGGAGAGAGAGAAATTTGTTCATGGTAAAGTTGATAAAATTGTGAACGAGATATTGAACGGATTAAAGAATAAAGCGGCGCAAGTTATGGTTTGCGCCATGGATAATTTCAAACTTTATGAGGGAATTTTTTTTGATGGATGTCCCGGCGGCTTTAGCCGCCGGGATGTAGCATACAGCGGCTAAAGCCGCCGGTACTACAAAAACCGTCCTTTCCAT
>JACMMM010000414.1 GCA_014379065.1 Saprospiraceae bacterium | reverse complement strand
TGTCCGCATCTTGTGCGCTTTGCCCTAGTGCTTGCACTCCCTAGTACTCAAAAGGGCAAGCACTCGGGCAAAGCGCACTTGATGCGGACAGATCCCGTCAGGAAGACAACTCAGCCAAAGCTTGATTACTCAAGTTAGCAGCCTTCTCAAACTAGCAAAATGCTTCATCTTTTCACAATTTGGATGCTGCTCAATTTTTTCCCAGCTACTTCCAAGCTCAGGGCATAATTCCCAGCAGCCAAGTGGTCGGCGCAGAAAAGATTGATCTCGTGTTCACCTTGTTCAAAGGATTGATTTTGGACAAAGGATTGCACCTGTTTACCGTTCATATCAAACAGATGAATGCCCACTTGCTCCTTTTGGGTAAGCCCGAATTTCAAAGTAAATTGCTCCGCGATGGGATTTGGATAAACCCAGAGGCTGGGCTCGACTGAGTTGTTAGGGTTTAAGGTGCCGACGTTCAGGTCAAGGAGGAATCGAAAAAGTTGTTTTTGGTTCGTTCCAGTAAGCTTTCTTGCCGATACCGTTGCTTTATTGCCGATTAGGGACAATGCTCTTGGATGCATCCCGGGGTTTATTATCCTAAAAACCCCGTTATCACCAAAAGCCTGATCCCTCTGCCCATTGGGCAACAGTTGAGCCAATGCCAGGTTGCCAAGTGTCGCATTCGTAGACCAATTTGCTGTGAGAATTTTGCCATCCGGAAATACTGCGATCCCCACGCCTTCATATAATTCTGGAAGGTATTGCACCCCTTCGTTGCCAAAGCCGAGGTCGCGGGTACCATCACTAAGGTATCGTGCTACAATAGCTTGGGGATTAGGGCCAGTATCGCCAGTAAGCAAAATCTTTCCATCAGGTTGAAGCGCCAGCGCATAGGCACTGCTGTTGCCCTCGATCGGATCAATTACCAGCCCGCCTTCGCCAAAAGTGTCGTCCCTAGTGCCATCTGGGTTGATTCGTACCAATAAAACATTCCCAGTAAAATAACGGATCGTGCCAACGAAAAGCAATTTATGATCTGGCTGTTCCAGCATTGCAATGGGTACTTCATAGGTATAGTCTGGAAGGTCAATGCTAAGTTTTCCATTGGTGGCGAACGAACTATCCAAAGTGCCATTTGACAGGAAACGCACTGCTGAAAAGGAGCTGAAGTTTGTCCATTCATCCCCAAAAACAACCACTTTCCCATCAGACTGTACAAAAACATTATGCACCCAAAAGTGAGTGACAGAGGTCTGTGCAATACCGCCATTGCCAAAGCTGGGGTCTAACTTGCCAAAAGCATCCATACGGGCAACAAAAGTGGAAAGGCCAACAGGGTTTTCAGCCGCCAGCAATACTTTCCCATCCTTTTGGACGGCGACTCCAACTTCCAACCCATCTGATGCAATTAAAGAGGTCGAGAACATCGGATCCAAAGCCCCGGCATTGTCATATTTTTCAAGACCTACATAATCAGCGAGGCTTCCTCCAATCATTATTTCCCCATCGGGAAGGCCCACGAAATCTATACCATAAGGACTGCCGCTGATTCCATTCAGGCCCGTTACAACTTTTCCATTCACCCCAAAAATGGCATCGAGCCCTAGCGTTTGAGCCGACAAAAAACCTGCGATACCAACCAGCGTTAAACAAAGCGCGATCTTTTTCATAGGAGTATAATTTTGTTTATGAAGAAATGATTGGGGCAAAAGTGTAGGCTGGGGTCTGTGAAAATCTATAACACTTTTCGGCGCTCATTCCTCAAGATGCCTGATAGTGCTTAAAAAGCATTTAATTATTTGATTTTCAATTTTTTAGAGCAAAATCTCTCCCTGAAAAAAGCGTAAAAAAACTCGCCTTTGGGTTTCTTTTAGCGAGCGGATTGCCGTATCTTTGCACTCATTTTTCAAAGAAAATAGTTGAACAAGGACTCGCAACGCATGACAGAAGATTCAGCACTCGACCCAAAACAAAACCTCACTCCCGTAGACGATTATGGCGCAAGTAGTATCACGGCCCTCGAGGGCCTTGAAGCCGTGCGAAAACGCCCAGGGATGTACATCGGCAGCACCGACACCAAGGGCCTACACCACTTGGTTTGGGAGGTTGTAGACAACTCGATTGACGAACATTTGGCCGGCCATTGTACCCACATCGAAGTTGTCATCCAGCCCGACAACTCCATCAGTGTCACGGACGACGGGCGCGGTATCCCCACGGGGATGCACGAAAAACTGCAAAAATCGGCGCTTGAGGTCGTGATGACCGTGCTGCATGCTGGCGGTAAATTCGACAAGGATTCCTACAAGGTTTCTGGTGGCTTGCACGGCGTGGGCGTTTCCTGTGTGAACGCGCTCTCCATCATGCTGCACGCCGAAGTGCGGCGCGAAGGGAAAGTTTTTGAACAAGAATACAGCCAGGGCAAACCGAAATATGACGTGCGCGAAATCGGCACGACTTATGACCGCGGTACGACCATCACCTTTTTGCCCGACCCGGAGATTTTTGAGACGGCTGAGTACAAGTTCGACGTTCTGGCGCATCGCCTACGAGAACTCTCTTACCTGAACAAGGGTCTCCGCCTCTCGCTCGTTGACGAGCGTGAAAAAGAAGACGACGGCAGCTTCAAAACGGAGCTCTTTTACTCCGAGGGTGGCTTGCAGGAATTTGTCATCTACCTCGACGAAGCCAAAACCAACCTCATTGACAAGCCCATCTACATCAGCACCCGCGAAGAAGGCGTTGACGTAGAAGTGGCGATGATTTACAACACCTCGTACTCCGAGAATGTGGTGGCTTTCGTCAACAACATCAGCACCCGCGATGGTGGTACCCATGTCAGTGGTTTCCGCCGCGCCCTCACTCGTGAGTTCAAAAAGTATGGCGACGACAATGGCTTTTTCAAAAAAGTAACCTTTGCCATCTCTGGCGAGGACTTTATGGAGGGTCTCACGGCCGTTGTTTCGGTGAAAGTGCCCGAGCCTCAGTTCAAAGGCCAAACCAAGGGCGAACTCGGCAACTCCGAAGTGCTCGGCATCGTGAGCCGCTGTGTGGGCGATGCGCTGAAGCAGTTTTTGGAAGAAAATCCTAACCCGGCCCGACGCATCATCGAAAAGGTGGTTCTGGCGGCTACGGCGCGCAACGCTGCCCGCAAAGCCCGCGAAATGGTGCAACGCAAAGGCGCACTCACTGGCAGCGGTCTCCCTGGCAAACTCGCCGACTGCGCCAGCCGAAGCCCCGAAGAGAGTGAAGTGTTCCTCGTGGAAGGTGACTCGGCTGGTGGTACGGCCAAGCAGGGCCGCGACCGCCACACACAGGCCATTCTTCCGCTCCGGGGAAAAATCCTGAACGTAGAGAAAGCACTCGAGCACAAAATTTACGAAAACGAGGAGATCAAAAACATCTTCACCGCCCTCGGCGTGAGTATCAGCGAGAACGATGAAGGACACCGAATCCTCAACACCGAAAAATTACGCTACCACAAGGTGGTCATCATGTGCGACGCTGATATTGACGGCTCGCACATCACCACGCTAATCCTCACCTTCTTTTTCCGTTACATGCGCGAACTGATTGAGAAAGGACATATTTATATCGCCCAGCCACCACTATACCTGGTAAAAAAAGGCAAAAATCAGCGCTATGCCTGGAACGATAAAGAGCGTAAGGAAGCTCAACTTGA